>NZ_DASZBY010000115.1:0-19731 GCF_035943795.1 Aliidongia sp.
CGGCAACGGCATCGGCCTCGTCATTCTGCCGGGCGGTGCCCAAACGCGGGTCGGCGCCCATCGGCAGCACGTCCTCCTGGCCCGCTCCCTCGCCGAGCGCGGCATCGCCACGCTGCGGTTCGAGGGCCGGGGCATGGGCGACAGCGAGGGCGTCCATCCGGGCTTCGCCGCGCTGGGCCCCGACATCGCGGCCGCCGTCCAGGCGTTGCGGTCGACGGTTCCCGGACTGGATCAGGTCATTCTCTACGGCCTGTGCGACGCCGCCGCGGCGATCGCCCTCGGTCTTGCTGCAGCGGCGGCCGACGGTGCGATCCTGCTGAACCCCTGGGTCCGCAGCGAGAAGACCCTGGCCGCGACACGGATCCGCACCCACTACCCTCGACAGGCCCTATCGGCCGCGTTCTGGAAGAAGCTGCTCTCCGGCCAGATCAATCCCTGGGCGAAGCTGCGGGAAATTCTGGCGACCATCGCCGCGAGCCGGCAGGACACCGGCGACGAGGCCTCGCTCGCCGACCAGTTGCACGCAGCACTTGCCGCCTGCGACCGTCCGCTGCTGCTGCTACTGTCCGGCCGGGACATGACGGCTGCGGAATTCGAGGGTGAAGTTCTGCCCAGACTGCAGAATCCGCCGCTGCCGCATCTGACGGTCGCCCGCATTTCCGGCGCCGATCACACTCTTTCCCAGGCGATCTGGTGGCGCGGCGCACTCGACCATATCGAAGAGTGGCTGGATCAACGACAGCAACACCGGGCGAACCGAGCCGGCCCGGTGCAAACGGGCGAGGCGACATGATCTGCTGGGAAGCGTTGCCGGACTGACCCCTCAACCGCGATCCGGCGCCGGACGCAGGCGCCGATAGAGCCGGGCGGCACTCTCGCGAGCGGACAGCGCCAGCCCCCGGGGCGTCCGCGGGTTGGCGGCCAACAGGCCCCAGCGCTCCCGCCGCAGCGGCAGCCAGAGCTTCTTATAAGCGTCGTCGCCATGACCGAAATCGATCTCGATGGGCCGATCGTTCTCGAGAACGCGTTCCATCAGTTCCATGGTCAGCAGCGTTCCCAGCGAATGCTCGATGAAGCGCTCGTCATGGGCGAGCTTGAAGATCGTGGCGCGGCCGCGCCAGACGATCCAGAACTGAGCGGCGGCCGGTTCGCCGTCGAGATGATAGACCGCCAGCCGCAGGGCACCCAGGACGGCACAGGCCCGCATCAGGGCCGGCATGAACCCGGGATTGGGCTCCGGTTCCTTCCAGCTGGCGCGGTAGACCGCCTCATAGGCGGCGATCGCGTCGTCGAGCCCGTCCTCACCCGCGCAATAGGTCAGGCGAAGCCGCGGACTGCCGGCCAGCTTCCTGCGCTTGCGGGTCCAGGTATTGCGCAACTGCGAGGGCAACCCTGCGACATAGCCCGCGAACGACAGGCCCTGGGTTTGCTGATACCAGACGCCACAGTCGAAATAGGGGCGGACCACCATGCCGAAACGTCGAAACGCCGCGTCGAGAGCCGTAAAATCATCGGCGGCCGGATCGAGCACGGTGAGAAGAAGAGAGTCCCAACGCGGTCGCTCGCCCAGGACCTCGGCGACGACCGCGGTCAGGGCGGTCGCCGCGTCGACGTCTGGGCGCAGCAACGCCGCATGCGCACAGCTATAGTAATTCGCCAAGCTCCGCAGCTGTCGCCCGGGCACACTCCCCGGCCGTTGCAGTAACAGGCCGGCGCCCGCGCTGGCGTCGGTGTAGAGCCTGGCCTCGCCACCGGGTTCGAGCGCATGAGCGGCAAACACGGCGTACCAGGCCGGATGATTGAAGAAACTCGTCTCGGCCGCCGCAGCGAAGAGTCCGGCGAGGCCGTCCGGCAGCCGGGAGAAATCAGGGTCGATCAGCAAAGGCATGAGCGGCTATGTCCGCGCGATGCTCTTGCGCACCGTATTCAGAACGAAAACCTCCAGCGGATCCTTGTCGCCGGACAGCTTCCACAGGACCAGCATCACCGCGGTATAGGAAATGGCGCCGATCGAAATGGCGATAGCACAGTTCCGCACGTTCTCGACCGCCGGGCCGATCGAAAGCTGCCAGCCATAGCCGCTACCCCAAAGGGCGGCACTCATGGCGAGAGTGGCGATGATCGGCCGCCACAGGCGATAAAAGATATCGCCCAGGGATGCCCGGACCGACCGCATGGTGACGACCAGGAACACGAGACCTTCGAGCGTCATGAGGGTGCCGGTCGCGATCGCGATGCCGTTCATGCCGTAGTAGGAGGCCATGATCGCGCTGGCGCTGACCCCGATCACGGCCGAAACGGCGACGATCCAGAAATTGTTCCGGATATTGCCCGATGCGTCCATGACCGTGCCACCGATCGCGGTCAGCAAGGTGAAGGGCGAACAGGCGGCAATGATCTGCATGATCGAGATCGAATTACCCCATTGCGATCCGAGCGCGAAGGCCACGACATAATTGCCGACGGCGGAAATGCCGATCGCGGCGGGCAAAACCGGGATCGCCAAAACGCCGAGCGTCCGTGCGAATGCCGGTGCGAGATTGGTGCCCTCGTGGCGGGCGAGCGCGAAGCCGGAAAACAGCGCGCGGCAGATCGGATAGATCAGCTCGCTCGTCGGCAGCAGTCCGATCTCCGACGCCATGGTGAAGCTGCCGACCGAGGCCGGATCGAAGAACCGGCCGATGACGATGGTCCAACTGCGATCGCGGGTGAATCCTGCGATGCTCGTCGCCCAGGTCCAGAACGAAAAGCCGGAAAGCTGGCGCCATTCCGCGACCGACAGCCTTGGCCGATAGGGGTGCAGGACGTAGGTCGCGGCCAGACGTACCAGCCGCAGCGCGAGGATGCCGCAGATGAGCGCCCAGTAGGATCGGAAGATCAGCGAACAGCAGATCGTCACCGTGACCGAAACGAGCCGCGGCAGCATGAACAGCTGAAAATCCTTGTCGAACCGCATGTCGCGCCGGAAATCGACGATCCCGATATTCTCGAAACCTTCGAGCAGCACGACGATCGCCAGCATATAGAGGACGGCGGCGATGCGCGGTTCATTGAAGAAGCTTGCGGCCAGCGGCGCGGTCAGCACCACGATCGCCGCATTGAGCGCGCCGCGGACGATCGACAGCGTGAAGGCCGTGTCGTGCAATTTTTCGCCGGAACCGCCGATCCGGATGATCGCATCCTGCAGTCCGAAGGCCGAGATCGCATCGAACGCGGTCACATAGGTCGTCGCGATCGCCACGACGCCGAAATCCTGCGGGACCAGCACATGCGCCAGGATCAGCGTGCTGATGACCCCGAGCCCCCGAGTGCCGAGACGCCAAAGGATCATCCAGCCCGCGCCGACGGCCGTCTTATGGGCAATGGAAATCTGTTTGCTCCGACAACGGTTTTCTCAAAGGTGCGCGTGAAATATCATCTGGTATGAAGAAAAGCCACTGTGCAGAACGGGTGCCTGGATAGTTGGGGCGCATTTTTTAATTGAAATATGCAGACGTCACATCGCTCGGCGGCATGCCGATCAATTCGATCGTATGAGCGGGGCCGATCGTCAGTATCGTTAACCCCTCCGCCGCCCGATGCGCATTGGCGATGACTTTGGCGAGCTCGGTATCGAGACCGATCAGATGGATGTGATCTTTTCCCGGCCGAAAGCCCTCGATCCGGTCGACGGCGACATCGGTGGCCGCCAGATCGATCTGAGCCTTGCCTATTCCCATGCCGAAGTAATTCTGCCCGGCAGCACCGTCCATCGCCGACTCGCCGGAGCCTGCAAAAAAATAATTGATGCCCGGCGCGCCGATCAAGGTGGTTGCACCCGAACCGCCGACCAGGATCGAAACGCCCTTGATGCCCTGCAGGGTGGTATGGGCGGCGCCGCCGACGAGCAGACTATGCGTCGCCTTGGCCACGACACGGGTGCCGCTGGCCGAGGCATACTGGATCTCGTCGTTCTGCAGCAGGTGGCCGTCCGGGAAGCGCGGATTGATGTTGAACGCATTTCCGTTCGGGAAATCCTGGACCATCTGGGCCGCATTGCCGGCAATGAAGGCGAAGGCGCGCAGCGCGTGCGGGTCCTGGGTCGCGGAAAACAGGTTCGCGGCTGCGGCCCGGGCGATCGCGGCATCGCCGCCGGCCCCGGCCGGATTGCCGTCGAGCAGCAGTGGCGCGGGCTTCGCCGGGAAGTTCAACTTGTATAATTCCGCCCAGGCGTTCGTTGGCGCCTTGTTCTGCGGATCGACGTAGGCAAGATGGTCGACCGGGCCGTGCAGCGGATTATACCCGTCGTTGTCGTGCAGGAAGCGTCCTGCCACGAAATTCGACGACCATCCGGCAAAGCGCTTCGCCGCCTCGGAACCGCGCAGGGCCTGCTGGGTCATCGCCAGCGCCAGGAAATCCTGCTGCCGCGGGATGATGGTCGCCAGATCCGCGGGATTGCGGACGAAGCCTTCGATGGCCCCGCTCTGGCGCATGACCCGCTGGACGAGGTAGGCCTGCTGCAGGCCATCGAGGTTGTTGCCGGCAACGGTTTCGAAATAGGGTTTCAGGACATCGTCGTCGGGGGTGATCCAGGCGGCATTGGCGATGTCGCGGAGGTTCCAGGCGATCCCGGAGACCGGGCTGGCCGGATAGAACAGGCCTTTGTCGTTCTGCCGGCTTTCCGGATCCTCACTCATGACGAGCCAATTGGCTTCGCTCTGGAGCTGATCGAGATAGAAGTGGCTGCCGGTCGTCAGATAGGGGATGTAGCTCAGGTCCGGTTCGTGAGCCGGCTCCGGCACCCACTCGACCGCCCCGGTCCCGGCAAAGCCGCCGGGCAGGCAATCCACGCCGCGGCACCGTGCGTCGAGCCACAGCTGCGGCCGGTTCATCGCGGTGGTCCATTGCCCGGTAATCTCGCGGACGTGCCACGGGATGGAGCCGGCGGCGTCGGCCTGCGCCAGCATGACCGCCCGTGCCCCGGAATCCTGTGAGGCCAGGTAGTTGGCCGCCCAGTTCGTGGTCGGGCCGATATCGTCGCGGCCGCCGGGCGTGGCCATCTGCTTCGTGATCAAAGCACCGCCGAGCGGCCCTGTATCGGCCTTCGCCATCGCAGCCTGCGTGCGCTCGAGCACACTGCGCGCCAGACCGGAAGACAGGTCGTAGTTGGGCACGGCGCCGGACCGCTCGAGATAGTCGACGTCGAAGACGATCGACGGCACCGCCGCCTCCCGATTCCAGAAGACCTTGTGCCATTCCTGGAAACGGCGGTGGGTGAGCGCCGGCGATTTCCAGCGCGACATGCCCGATTGCGTCACCGTGGCATCGTAGAAGGTGGTCTGCGGAAACAGATAGGCGAAGTCGTTCGAGATGCTCATGTCCGTCCGGACCGCCCCGTCGGCGGTCGCTCTGATGTCGAACGTCACCAGTTGGTTCGGCACGAGGCGCTGGGTGACGCGATATTCCGTGGCGAGCGGGCCGCTCAACCAGACGGTCACGGAACCGTCGGCGACGCCGGACGAGAGCACGCTCCTGGCGTCGACGGACAGTGGCGGCAGGCCGCCCTGGGATGGAAAATCCCGGACGAGGGTCAGGTCGTAGCCGCTCGACAGGATCGTCTTGGGTGTGATCGGACTGGTCGACGCCGATCCCGGCCGGGCCGACAGCATGACGATGGCGCTCGCGGCCGGCGCGAGCGCCGGCGCCTGCAGACTGATCACGGCATGTTTCACCGATTTGTCGGGATAGCGCACCTTGATGTCGGCCTGGACCGGGATCGCGTCGTTTCCGACCATCGCTTCGAGCACGGTGCCGCCCGGAAAGTCGCCCGGCACGAAGACCTGGCCGAACGTGACCACGCGCGACGGCAGGTCGAGCGGGGTGTCGTTTCTCAGTTGCAAGGCGACGATTTCGCCCGGATGGCCAGGCTTCGGCAGCACCGGGGCCCGCAGGATGCTCGGACGGTCATCGACGGGCTTCTCGAAGATCGGCTTGAGACTCGGCAGCGTTACACCGGCGCCATCGAGGAAATAGACCTCGGGCACATCCCTCAGAATGGTCTTCTGGCCGGTGGCGTGCTGTTCCTCCAGCGTCACCGATCCGTCCTTATTGAAGACGAAATCATGCAGCCAATAAGAGTAGAACCAGAATTTTGCAGGGAACCGACCGTTTCCGATGACGGTAACCGGACCGCCTCGGTTATTGGGCACGATGATTACATCATTCACCGCGTCGGTGGCGGTTACCGTTTCCATCGGTGGTTCGGCATAAGCGCACAATGGCACAACAGTCGACAAAAATATGGCGATTGGAATGAAACAACCATAGAAATTACTTCTCGGTCCAGGCGCCAATCTGATTCTCATCGAAGCCATAAAGAGGTGCGAGCTGTTGCCGATTCCGTTTCCGCAGCACAAGCTAACTACATTTGGTTTTCGAACTCCATGGGGCTGATATTCCGAAACCGAAGCCCGTCATTTCGACCCCTCCCGCCATCTCGTCGTCGAACAGTCCGATCCGTCGGCCATCGAATGGATTTCGCATCTTTTCATGCCGCAACCGAGCCGCGGGTAGACTTGAGGCCTTTGCCCGGATGGTCATGCTGCGCATGACTTCAGCCGTTTTCACTCCAGGTCTTCAAGCAGAATGCGGTATGCCGGGTCGCGCCTGATATCGAGACCGACAAGCTTCGGGCTGTCATATATATTGCTTTATGGTCGGTTCATCGGCCCCAGAAATGCCTCGCTCGAACCACCTTCAGGGCCATACCCCCTCAGTGAGGATGTGGCACGAATATCTCAAGCGCCGCGTTAATGTTCGACAACGCTCAACCGCGTCGCACTCGACAGAAATGGTGTAAGAGCATGAATATCCGAACCGTCGCCAAAGCCGCCATCGGCCGTATTCCGCGCTCTGTTCTGTACGAGGTGTTCTATCAGTCGGCCCGGACTCTTGGGATACAGAGTTACGAGGCTCACGGAGACGAGGGTAGCTTCTTCGGCCCGATCTATGATCAATCCGTCATAAAAAGCTACCTGGCGAACGGCTCCTGGTCGAAGAATATCCTCAGCATGTTCCGGGAGTACTTCGGAGACGAACCGGGAACGATGTATGATATTGGCGGCAATATCGGCTTGATTGCGATACCCATCGCTAAGAATCCGCGCATCCGGACGGTTTCATTCGAGCCGGAGCCGCGCAATTGTTCGCTGCTGCGCGCGAATGTTGCGCTGGCCGGGGTGACTGTCGAGGTGATCAATGCCGCTGTGGCCGACCGGAAGGGGACCATGCACTTCACCTGCAGCGACTATAACTCCGGCGACCACCGGCTTTCGAGCGATGGTACCATCGCCGTCGAAACGATCCGGCTGGATGATTTTCCGCCGGCACCGGGGCGCTTCGCGGTCAAGATCGATACCCAAGGCGCTGAACCGGCGATCTTCGCGGGCGGCGCCAACACCCTCTCCCAAGCCGGCCTGATCGTTTCCGAGTTCTGGCCGTGGGGCATGCGCCGTATGGGACTGGAGCCGAGCCCGGTCCTCAAGTTCATCGAAGAGCATTCTGCAAAGGGGTGCGTGCTCAAGCACGACCAGGTCGCCGGAGAGTTTCAGTCGGTTGGCAGCACCATCGACACACTTCGGGAGGTGATCTCGCGAGGCGGCGAGTACGATCAGGTGGATGTGGTGCTGGCCGCCTGAGCGAACCGACCTCGGAAGCGTTCCGACAGCTTCTCAGGCATCGCCCCGCCGCCGGCGGGCATAGCGGCGCAGCACCGTCGCGAAGCGATCGGCGAAGGCGGCATCGGAGCAGCGCTCTTCGATGAAGCGCCGCGCGCCGGCGCCGAGACGGGCACATGTTTCCGGCTCGCCGATCAGCCGCTGGATCGCCGCCGCGAGCGCAGCACGGTCGCCGCTCGGCACGGTGAGGCACGTCTCGTTCGGGACGATGAAATCGCGCATGGCCGCGGTGTCGCTGACGATCATGCCCCGCCCCATGGCGCTCGCTTCGAGAACGATGCTGACCCCGCTCGCGTTGATGGTTTCGTGCAGCGGCACGACCACGAAACGGCTTTGCGCATAGAGATCGCGAAGTTCCGGATAGCCGATGCGTTGCCTGATCGTCTTCACGCGGGGCGGCAGTACCCGGTCCTCCGGTATCCGCCTGGTTTTCAATAGGATATCGGCATCGATCTGCGGCGCGACGTCGATCAGGCAGTCGAAATCGCGCCCCGCGTCCTCGCCGACCGACAGGATATAGCCAGCGGGCGCCGGCGGCGCGGGTAGGAAGAATTCGGTATCCACACGGTGACCGATCACCTCGACGCCGGCGGACCGGCCCCAGCGTTCGGCGATGTAGGACCGCTGGTTGTCGGAAAGGACGAACAGGCCGGCCGCGCGCGGCACCACGCGGTCGAGGATGCGCTCGCGCAATTTCCAACCGTCGGTCAGCCCGAGGTCCCACACGACCACGGGTACGCGGAAGAGGAACAGCGTGCGCAGCAGTTCGAGCGGAAGAGCGGAACCCTCGAACACAGAGATGGCGACATCGACATCGCGCCAAGCGGTCAGCACGCGCAGGGCGCGCAGCGGATCCAGCGACTGCATCAGCGAATGGCCGCCGGCCAGGGGATTCCACGGCCGCTCGCCCGGATCGAGCAGGACGAGATCGATGCCCTGCGCCGCAAGCCGACGGTCCAATTCCAGAGGGTCCGGCGCCGTTCCCGGCTTCCAGCCATCGCGCTCCGGTTGCCACGGAAACGGCGGCAGCAGTACGGCGCGAAGCCGGCGGCCGGGCGGCTGCGTGTCGATCTGGTTCGTCACGGACAGCGGGAGGCGAACATGGCTGAGGACACTCGCGTCTTGGGATATCTGGTCGACGACGACAGTTGGATTGCCGGCGATTCGAATGACTTGAAAGATCTTCCGCTTGCAATGCAGATCTAGCGGCCGGACCAAGTCCTGTCTATCGAAAAGACCGCACCTAAACGCCGACGACGGCGATCAGATGCTTTACCGCGCGCGCGAACTGCAAGACATATCCCTTGATCATATAAAGAAATTCTCGGGTTTTATGCAGAGCATATCCTTTTGAAGAAATTTTCGTTACGTCACCTTTAAAAATATTTCCATTGAGAACGGCATCTGTCTCACTCCAGTTCAGAGCAAAGACAATCTGCTCGCCGGTATCGTTCACGAAATAATTGTCGAAAAAAGTAAGCTCGTTGGTGATCTGAAGTTTTTCCTCGTCGTCGATCATGATCGCGGCGCGGAGATTTGTACTGTGCGGCCCTTTTTCGAGCCGGTTCTTTTGCATGATGAGGGACCCGCCGTTGGGAATTTCGACGAGGTAGCTCGACGTACCCCGGGGACCGTCCTCGATATCGTCGTCGATCAATTCGGTCCTGAGCGCCCGCGACTTGATGTGATGGCCGTCGTGGGTGTCGAAGAACCTGGTGTGTTCGATGTTCAGCAGGGCGATGCGGCCGACGAAGATCCCGTGGGAGCAACTCTTGTCGCACCGGCCATTCTGGTCGAACACGCTGTTGAGGATCCGGATCGTGCTGCGCGGTGCATCATCCGCCAGGATACCGGTCTCGTTGTTGATGAATTGCGCATGGTCGACGGTAAGGTTGCCGCTCTCCAGCCGGATGCCCGCCCCGTTCAGGTCGGCGACCCGCGCCCGGGTGAAAGTCAGGTTGCGGATGGTGAGATCGTTGCCGCGGGCGATCAGCAGCCCCTTGCCCTCGCACATCCGATCGGTCAACACGACGTCGGGTCCGGTGCCGACGATCGTCAACTGCTTCTGCCTGATGATCGCGCAGTCGTAATATTGACCGGGCGCCACCTCCAGCGTATCGCCGTCGGCGGCGACGGCGATCGCCTCGCTCGGTTGCTTGAAGGTCTCGTTCGGACCGACCGGGATCGTCTTGGCGAGCGAAGGCGTGGCGGTTGCCAGCAGGGCGGCGAGCGAGATCGAAGGCAGGATCGACAGCCTGGAAACAAGCTTCGGCAAACGCGCCATCGTCATGCTGTCGTCCTATGACCTGGAATTCGTCCGTGTCGGATAGGCGGATTTCCGCTCGAGACGTAAGCATAATGTTAAGAGCTCATTCGTCTATCCTGGATCGTGAGCTTCGTCACCCAGTCGTCGAGATGCGGGCATTCCGTGTTGCCGTCGAAGAGGTCGGCGGCTCGACGGAACGCATTGGCAATGCGCGGTGGAATGTCAGTCTGCCGTCCGTTCTCCGGTAAATCGGCGGGATTTTTTTAACGGGCGACGTCGCGTTCCAATCTTCGACCATATAGGATGCACCGCGAAATCAAAGGGCTGGCGGATATCTTCTCCCCGGCGGGCATCCTTCTTTGAGAGGTTCTACGGCTCTTGGTCAAAACGCTTCTCGTCACGAGCAACTTCCCGCCGGTCCGCGGCGGATCGTCCGTCGTCTATGAAAACCTCTGCCGCTTCGGCAATGGACAGATCCTGCCGCTCGCCCCGATCCTCGACTATCGTACCGGGCAACGGCTCCAGGGCGTCGAGGAGCATGACGCCACGGCCGGCTATCCCGTGTTCCGCATCAACCTGCTGCGACCGACCGCCTTTCGCGAAGACGGTTCCCGGCGCCCCCGCCTGGCGCGCACCCTGCACGACCTGCGGGTCGTCCTGCGCGCCGGCCTCGCGATCGCCCGCATCTGCCGGCGCGAACGCATCGACGTGATCTGCATCGGGGAACTGGTCTATGGCGGCTGGCTGGTCTGGCCATGCCGGCATCTGCTGGGCAAGCCGGTCATCGCCTATATCCATGGCGAGGAAATCACCAATCGGGATTCGTCGAGCTGGTCGGAGCGCTCGAAGTCGAAGTTCCTCGCGATGTGCAATGCGGTCATCGCGGTCAGCCGCTTTTCCCACACGGCCATCCTCCAGCTGCTGGATCTCCCCGACAATCGGGCGGTCATCATCCCGAATGGCGTCGATCGCCAGCGCTTCTATCCGACCTCGCCCCGGGCGGATCTGATCGAACGATACGGTCTCGCCGGCAAACGGGTCCTGCTGACCGTGGCGCGCGTCGTCGAGCGCAAGGGCGCCGACATGGTCCTGCGCGCCATGCCGGAAATCCTGGCGGCCTGCCCGACGGCGCATTACCTGATCGTCGGCGACGGCCCGTACCGGCCGGAACTGGACGCGATCTGCGCCGAACTCGCCATCGGCGAGCACGTCACGTTCGCGGGCGACGTGGCCGATGGCGAGCTCAACGATCATTACTCGCTGTGCGATGTCTTCGTCATGCCGAACCGCGAACTGGCGAACGGCGATACCGAAGGCTTCGGCCTGGTGTTCCTGGAAGCGAATGCCTGCGGCAAGCCGGCGATCTCGGGCATCGCCGGCGGCGCGGTCGATGCGGTGAAGGATGGCGTCAATGGCCTCTGCGTCGACGGCACCGACCCGGCGAAGGTTGCCGAGGCGGCCATTCGCATCCTGTCCGACGATGCGCTCCATGGCCGGCTGGTCGAGGGCGGACACAAGGCGGCCGCGGCGGCGGATTGGTCGACCCGCGTCAGCCAGTTCCAGGCCCTGGCCCAGGACGTCGCGGCAGCCAAGGCCTCGGGCGATCCGGTTTCGAAAGCGGCCCTGCAAAGCGTCGAAATTCCCTGGCTGAGCCTGCCGCGCACGATAGCGGAACTGCCGCGCCAGGCGCCGCCGAAGCTGATCGTCGTGATCGATACCGAGGAGGAGTTCGACTGGCGTTTCTTCTCGCGCACGTCGACCCATGTCACCACCATCGGCTGCCAGGAACGGGCCCAGCGCATCTTCGAACGTTTCGGCCTGATCCCGAGCTATGCCATCGACTACCCCGTCGCCATCCAGCGCGATGCCGTCAAGTTCCTGGAAGAGCTGGTCAAGGACGGCAAGTGCGAGATCGGCGCCCAGCTTCATCCCTGGGTCAATCCGCCAATCGAAGAACCGGCGATTCCGCGCAACACCTTCCCCGGCAACCTGCCCCCGGCGCTCGAACGCGCGAAGCTGATCGAGCTGACCAAACGGATCGAGGACCGGTTCGACATCAAGCCGCGCCTCTATCGTGCCGGGCGCTATGGCGTCGGACCGAACACCCCGTACCTGCTCGAAGAACTGGGCTATCACATCGATTGCAGCGTCATTCCCTACATGGACCTGCGCTCGAAGCATGGCCCGGACTATCGTTTCGAATCGACGACTCCCTTCTGGATCGGGCCGAGCGAGCAGATCCTGGAGCTGCCGGTCACGCTCGGCATGACCGGCACGCTGCGCCGGCTGGGCGACCAGATCTATCCCTATGCCTCGTCCCGCCTGGGCACGGCGCTGCGCGCGCCCGGCAGCCTCGCCCGCCTCAAGCTGCTGAACCGGATCAAGCTGACACCGGAGGGCACGTCGCTTGCCGAGGCGAAGCTGCTGACCCGCACGATGCTGGCCGATCGGGCGGAACGCGTGTTCACCGTGACCTATCATTCGCCGTCGCTCGAGCCGGGCCATACGCCTTACGTCAACAACCAGGCCGAACTCACCACGTTCCTCGACTGGATCGAGGGCTATATCGAGTTCTTCCTCGGCGAGATGGGCGGCACGCTGTCGACACCCAGCAGGATCTACGCCGAGGCGCAGGAACTGCGCGCCAAACCCGCGCGGAAAATGGCCGCGGCCGTATGATCGCGGAGGAGCCGCACCGGTGAAGGCCGCCGAAGCTCGCCGCCCCGCCAGGAACTGCTTCCTCGCCCTTGGCCTGTGCGGAATGCTGGCGGCACCTGCGGCGCGCGCCGCCGGCGCGGACGACCCCACATGGAACGACTACCAGATCATCATGTGGCAGCCCCAGTCGCCGGCGCGGCTCGACGGGCTCGCCCGGCTGGGCCTCACCGCCGGCATGATCCACGGCACCCGGGGGCCGCTCGACGACAAGCAGATCGCGCGGGAGACGGCACCGTTCCGGGCGCTGCAGCTCCATTGGTACGTCGAAAACATCGCCACCGACTTCTATGCCGCCTATCACCGATGGTTTCCCGATCACCCAGTGACCTGGCAGTTCGACGAAGCGAAGCGGCTTCATCGGGAGGAGCCTACGAACCTCCAGGCGTTCGTGCGCAACCCGAGCCTGTCCGACCCGGTCTGGCTGGATCGCGTCGCCACGCGCCTGAAGCAGCACGTCCAGGCGTTCGGCAGGCCGCGCGCCCTGTTCTACAATCTGGCCGACGAGGCGGGCATCGGCGATCTGGCCGCCGCCTGGGATTTCGACATGGGGCCGCAATCCCTCGACGGCATGCGGACCTGGCTGCGCCAGCGCTACGGAACGCTCGACGCGCTGAACCTGGAATGGGGCAGTCGGTTTCCGGACTGGGCCGCGGTCATGCCGATGACGACCGACGCGGCCCTCCAGCAGCCGGACGAAAATTTCGCAGCCTGGGGCGACTTCAAGGAATGGATGGATGTCGCGTTCGCCCGTGCGGTGCGCGTCGGCACGGACGCGGTGCATGCGGCCGATCCCACCGCGCGTTCGGCGCTGGAGGGCGGCCAGATCCCCGGCTGGGGCGGCTACGACTACAGTCAACTCGCCTCCGCCGTCGACGTGATGGAGATGTATGATTTCGGCAACAACATCGAGATCGCCCGGTCGCTCAACCCGAAACTGACGGTGCTGCACACCTCGCTGCTCAATGATGCGGAGGAGATCCATACCGTCTGGCACGAGTTGCTGCTGGGCGGTCGCGGACTGATCCTATGGGACGAGGATGGCGCGTTCGTCGGCAACGACGGAACGCCGAGTGAGCGCGGCCGTGTCCTGGGCGCACTCGCAGCCGACCTGCGGTCCGGCCTCGCCGCCCAGCTGATCGCCAGCACGCCTGCGGCCGACCCGGTCGCGATCCTCTATTCGCCGGCCGGCCTGCGCACCCAATGGCTGCTCGACCGCAAGGCCGACGGCAAGCCGTGGGCCGACCGGAAGGCGCAGATCGAGTATGAGGAGGACAACCCGGTCCGGGGCGCGACACGACGGGCCGCCGGCCTCCTGGCGCATCTGGGCGTGTCGCCGCAATGGCTGACGCCGGCGATGATCGAGCAGGGCGCGCTCGTCAGCCGGCATCTGCACGTGCTGGTGCTGCCCCACGCGATCACGCTCTCTTCCGCGGAGGCGGAAAGGATCCGCGATTTCGCGGCCCACGGCGGCACGGTCGTGACCGATGCGGCGCCGGGCCAGTTCGACGAGCACGGACGCCGCCTCGGCCATCCCCAACTGGCCGATCTGACCGGCGCGGGCCATGGCGCCCTGTTGATGTCCGATCTCGCTCAGGACGCCAAGCCCGGCGATCCCCTGCCCCTGGTCCGGCTGCGACAGATGCTGGACAAGGCGGGCACGCCGCCGCCCTTCACCTTGACCGCGGCCGACGGCACGCTCGCCGCCAATGTCGACGCCCGGGTGTTTCGCGATCCCGGCGCGACGATCATCGGTTTGCAGCGCGACTGGTCGGACGGCGACAGCCAGCAGACGGCGCTCGAATTCCCGGCTCCAGTCTATGTCTACGATCTCGGGCATCCAGGGCCACCGCAGCGGACGAGCCGGATCGTGCTGGCGCTCGACCGGGTCGCGCCGACGATCCTCGCTCTCCTGCCGAAGCCCCTGCCCGCCTTGACCTTCCAGGGGGCGAAGCTGGCGCGACAGGGCACGACGGTCAGCTTCACCATCGGCGGCAACGACGGGGTCGGGATGAGCCGCGTCGTGCATATCGAGGCGTTGGCACCCGACGGCACGATCGCACCGCCCTACACGACCAACCTCGTCATCCGACGTGCCCGCGCGACATGGCAATTGCCATTGTCTTCGAACGCGGCGGTCGGAGACTGGACCATCCGGATGGTCGACCTGCTGGGCGGACGGCGGATCGAACGAAAATTGGCCGTCGAGGGCGCTTTGGTCGCTCCCCGCCGTCCGTGAGCGCGGTTGTCCGCCCGACCCGGACACAGTAGAGTCCGCCGCGAGATCGGGCCCGTTCCGCAACGGACCAAACGGATATCCCTCAAGACTTAGGAGCGGCCATGGCAGTCAGCACCTTATGGACCGCCGCAAGCACTATTGCGAAAGTCGGATTTTCCATCCTCCTGGTCTCGATCGTCTTGACCACCAACATCAGCGTGGCGGCAACCCTCGAGGTCGGGCCGAATAAAACCTACAAGATGCCGTCGGAAGCGGCGGCGGTTGCCAAGGCCGGCGATCACATCGAGATCGCGCCCGGCGAGTATTTCGACTGTGCCTTCTGGCGGGTCGACGATCTGGTGATCGAAGGCACCGCGCCCGGCGTCATCATCACCGACAAGACCTGCGGGGGAAAAGGACTGTTCGTCATCTCCGGCAACAACACGACCGTTCGCAACCTGACGCTGACCCGCGCGCGGGTACCGGACATGAACGGCGCGGGCATCCGGCTCGACAAGGGCAACCTGACGGTCGAGCGCGTGAAGTTCATCAACAACCAGAACGGCATCCTGGGCGGCGTGGCCGGCAATACCATCATCATCCGCGACAGCGATTTCGAGAAGAACGGCGTCTGCGCTCCGGTCTGCGCCCACGGCATCTATATCAATGAGGCCGATCTGGTCCATGTCGAGAACTCGCGCTTTTCCGAGACCCAGCAAGCCCATTCGATCAAGTCCAGGGCGCGTCGCACCGAGGTGATCGGCTGTACCATCACCGACGGCCCGAACGGCACCTCCAGCTACCTGATCGACGTCCCCAACGGCGGGGCCGTCGTGATCCGCGGCAACACCTTGGAAAAGGGACCGAAGGCGGAAAACCACACGACCGCCATCGCAGTCGGCGAGGAGGGCGTCACCCATCCGACGCCTGAAATCACGATCAGCGACAACCAGTTCCGCAACGACGGCAACTACGACACCCTGCTGGTGTGGAACGCCACGGCGACGCCGGCGATCCTCAAGGGCAACAAGCTGACCGGCTCCGTCACCGCCTTGAAGGGCGACGGTCAATCTCAATGAACTGAGGCGTGGCGGCGCTGGCATGGGACGGGCTGCGCGCCCGCCCCATGCCTCGGATCTGCCGTTGCCAGGATCAGACCGAACCGTCGCAGATTTTCAAATTCCACTACGATCCAGAGCCATTGAGAAAACTCTCGAGCGGGACATCAAGACGCGTCGGGAGTTTTACTGATGTGAATTGATTTCATTAAAGAATTTTCAATGGATATCGTGTGATTTCGACCTGAATCCGACTGTTTCCTGGAGAACGCGATCAGTCATGCACAAAGTAGCATTTTGGGACAGCGGCTCTATTTCACATACCGATGCCGAAGCCCCCCACGCCCTGCCCCTCGTGCGCTTCTGCGGCGCGATTGGTCGCATCGAAGCTCTCGCCCGGGCATGAACCGACCGGTACGAACGCTTCTCCACGTCTACCCCGCGTTCACGGTCGGTGGCGCGCAGATCCGTTTCAGCCAGTTGGCCAACCATTTCGGGCGGGACTACCGCCACGTGATCGTGGCGATGAACGGCGTCACGACCGCCTTCGCGCAATTGGCGCCGGATCTCGACGCCAGCCTGCTCGACGTGCCGATCCTGCGCGGCCAGACGCTCGCCAACCTCAAGACCTTCCGCCGCATCCTGCGCGAAGTCCGGCCCGACCTGCTGGTCACGTCCAATTGGGGATCCATCGAGTGGGCGCTCGCCAATCTCGACGGCAAGGTGCCCCACCTGCACATGGAGGACGGTTTCGGCCCGGAAGAGGCGAACCGGCAGCTGGGGCGCCGCATGTGGACCCGCCGGCTGGCCTTGTACCGGTCGACCGTGCTGTTGCCGTCGAAGACGCTGTACAGCATTGCCCGCGACGTCTGGCGCCTGCCTGCCGGCCGGATGGTCTATGTCCCCAACGGCATTGATTGCGACCGCTTCGGCGTCTCCACCGACATCGGTTTCGCGGCCGCCCGGGGAATCCGCCACGATGAGCCCGTGATCGGGACGGTGGCCGCCTTGCGGGCCGAGAAGAACCTGCTCCGGCTCGTCGAGGCCTTCGCTCAGGTCGTGCGCCAGCGGCCGGCGCAACTCGTTCTGGTCGGCGACGGCCCCGAACGGGCCGGCCTGGAGGCACGCGCCGCCGAACTGGGCGTTGCGGATCGGGTCCTGTTCACGGGGGCCTGCCCGACTCCGGAAAAGCTGCTGCCCGCGTTCAGCCTGTTCGCACTCTCGTCCGACACTGAGCAGATGCCGCTGTCGGTCCTGGAAGCCATGGCGGCGGGCCGCGCCGTCGTCTCGACGGATGTCGGCGACGTGCGGCGCATGCTGGCCGGCGAAAACGATCCTTTCGTGGTCGAGCGGGACGCCGGCCGCCTGGCCGAGGCGATGCTGACCCTGCTCGATGCCCCCGAGCGTGCCGCCGCCATCGGTGCGGCCAATGCGCGTCGTGCCCGCGAGGCCTATGATCAGAAGCTGATGTTCGCCGCCTACCGTACCTTGTTCGACGGCGAGCCCCTGCGCGGGCAGGAAATGTGAAGATCGATCGATCTTCTCTCGGCACATGAGCGGGCAAGATCCGTCGATGTTCGAAATTTCAAAATACGGCGGCCTGCTGCTCCACCCGAGCATTCTCATCTTCCTGTTATGTTCGGTCGGATTTGCCTGCTCCCTCATCCGGCGATCCTCGCTCATCGGTCGCCGGCTGATGATGCTCGGCACGGCCGTTCTCGTGTTGGCGGCCCTGTCGCCCGCGGACTGGCCCATGGCTTGGCTGGAAGATCGGTTTCCCGAACCGACCGCGCTGCCGGCCCATGTCGACGGCATCATCGTATTGGGCGGCGCGATCAATCTCGGAATCTCGGCCGAACATGGCATGCCGGCTCTCAAGTCCGGTGCCGACCGGATGACGACATTCCTGGCCCTGGCGCGCTATTTTCCCGATGCCAAGCTGGTCTTCACCGGCGGCACCGCGGCTGGCGACGGCGAAATCCGCGAAGCCGATGTCGCTCATGACCTATTCGGCGCGCTCGGCCTGGACCTGGATCGCGTCACCTTCGAGAACAACTCGCGCAACACGCGGGAAAATGCGCTCTATTCGAAGCGTCTGGTCAATCCCGGCGCCGGCGAGACCTGGCTGCTGGTCACGTCGGCCGCGGACATGCCGCGCGCGGTCGGATGCTTTCGGGCCGTCGGCTGGCCGGTGACGGCGTGGCCGGTGGCCTATCGGGTCCTGCGCACCCACTATCAGCTCATGCCGCACCTTTCGCGGGGTCTCGCGAACCTCGATTGGGCGGCGCATGAGTGGGCCGGGTTGGTCTATTACAAATTGCGTGGCTGGACCGATGCGTGGTTCCCGGCGCCGGAGGATAGCCGCGGCGTCAATGGCGCAGAACACGCTTCGCGATAGCCGCCAGGACCCGGGCCGGCGCCGACGCACGGATCAGGAAGACCATCGTCGCGAACGGTCCGGCACCATGGCGGATCGCACGCAGCAACAGCCTGGCTGCCCGGCGCCGATGGCGATCCCTATAGGCATTGCGCCCCAGCCGTTCGTAGATGCGACGCAGGGTCCGGTGATACTGCGCCGGCGTGAGCGCTGCTCGCCGCGCCGCGACGTGCGCTTCCAGCCGGGGCAGCCAGTCGGTGATCGACAAGTCGCGATGGCGGTCCATATAGCTGCCGACGCTTCGCCGATACTTGACGAGAGTCTGCGGCAGGGCCACCACCTCGCCGGCAAAGGCGAGCTTCAGCCATAGGTCCTGATCCTCGCCGACCCGTAGCGCCGGATCGAACCCGCCGAGCCGACGTGCTGCTGCGGTATCGACGACGGCGCAGGGCGTGCCGACATAGACATCCTCCAGCATGCTCTTCCAGGCGTCGGGCCCGCTCGTCACGGTGCAGCCGTCATAGACCGTTCCTTCGGCCACGCCATCGCGCATCCATACCGCGTTGCAGCAGCATAGCAGGGCCTGGGGCGATGCGACGAGCGCCGCGACCTGGCGATCGAGCTTGTCCGGCAGCCATTCGTCGTCGGCATCGAGAAAGGCGCAATAGCGACCGGCTGCCGCCGCGAGGCCGGTATTGCGCGCCGCCGCCGGCCCCTGGTTGCGCTCGTGCCGGATCAGGCGCAGCCGCGGTTCGTCCTGGGCGAATTGCGACACCAGGTCGAGCGTCGCATCGGAACTGCGATCGTCGACGACCAGGATCTCGAACGTGCGATAGGTCTGGGCCCGAACCGACGCCAGGGTCGACGAGATCGTTGCCGCGGCATTGAAGCAGGGAATGATCACCGAAATCAGCGGTGGGGGGCCCGGCTGCCCGGTCATCGAAACATCACCGCTCCCTTGGTGCCCAATATCCTGAAGATGATAGGTATTTTCATGCTTCTGTCCATGAATGCGACACGCGTCCTTCGCAAATGGCATGATTTATTAAGGAAAAGGCGAGACTGTCGGACCGAACGTCGGGGAACTGCGGCAAATATTCAACATACCGTGTAGGCCGGTCTTTTGAGTTGGCGCCAGCCCGCGCAATCGGGCATGTCGTGCGTCGCAGGTTTTGCTAGCCCATACGGATTTTGAAGTCGGGAAAACGGTATCGGTCGCGATTGCCCCTGGCGGCAAGGCGGCCATTACCACGAGGAGATATTGATGCGCATTGCGGTCATCGGGACGGGCTACGTCGGGCTTGTGTCTGGGGCGTGCTTCTCGGAGTTCGGCACGTCTGTGGTGTGCGTGGACAAGGACGCGGGCAAGATCGAGCGGATCA
>NZ_DASZBY010000116.1:0-102240 GCF_035943795.1 Aliidongia sp.
GTCTATATCGGCGTGCTCGCCGGCGCGCTCAACCTCGCCGTCAGTGCGCTCGCCCATGTCCTGTTCGGCATGCTCGGCGTCGGCATCGGCACCGATGAGACCAAGCCCGAAGACTATCTGCTGACCAAGGCGTCCTGACACCCGGAAGGCCAGCCCGCCCGCCGCCGGCTCCGTGACGTCGGCGGGCGACTGACCCCGTTCCGCACGGCGCCAGCGGGGCCGCCCGACGCGGCTTCGGCCTCGACGGGTCCGGGGCGGTGTGACAGCCTGCCATCAATCGCGGTCGAGGAACCGTTCAGGGAGGAATCGTGCAGGCGTGGTGGGTATTGGCCATCTCCGCGCTCTATCTGGCGATGCTGTTTGCCATCGCCTGGTGGGGGGATCGGCGTACGAACCGGATCCAGGCCGGCCAGCGGCGGAACACAGTCGCGGCCGTCCTGATCTACGCGCTCACCCTCGCGATCTACAATACCTCGTGGAGTTTCTACGGTTCGGTCGGCCGTGCCGCCGCCGGCGGGCTGGATTTCCTGACGATCTACCTGGGACCCCTCCTCGTGCTCGGGCCGGGACGCCGCGTGCTGACCGACGCCATCGCGGTGGCGAAGGCGCAGAACGCGACCTCCGTGTCGGACTTCATCGCTGCGCGCTACGGCAAGAGCGGGCTGGTTGCGGCGACCGTCACGCTGGTCGCGCTGATGGCGACGTTGCCCTACATCGCCCTGCAACTGAAGGCGATCGCCGTCAGCTACGACGTGCTGACCGGTGCCGTCGAAGGCAGCGGACGTCCGGACCTGCCGTTCTGGCAGGACTCGGCCTTCGCCGTCGCCATATCGATGGCGCTGTTCGCCATTCTGTTCGGCGTGCGCCATGTCGAAGCGAGCGAGCGGCATCGCGGCCTGATGCTGGCCATCGCCTTCGAGAGCCTGGTCAAGCTCGCCGCCTTCCTGGCCGTAGCGCTTTTCATCATGTTCGGCATCGCCGACGGTCCCCGCGACATCTTCGCCCGCGCGGCGGCGGACCCGCGGCTGCCGGGGCTACTCCGTCCCGGGCTGGACTGGCCGGCCTGGATCATGCAGACCGTCGTCGCGGCGCTCGCCTTTCTCTGCCTGCCGCAGGCGTTCCATGTGGCCGTGGTCGAAAACGAAGGACCGGGCCAGGTGCGGGCGGCACGATGGCTCTACCCAGCCTATCTCGTCAGCCTCAGCGTCGTGATGTTGCCGGTGGCGCTCGTCGGGCTGTTGACCTTCGGCAGCCATGCGATCAACCCGGACAGCTTCATGATTGCACTGCCGCTCCACGCCGGCAGCGCGCGAATGGGGCTCGTCACTTTCCTCGGCGGCTTGTCGGCGGCGACCGGGATGGTGATCGTGTCGGCGGTCGCCCTCTCGACGATGGTGTGCAACGACGTCGTCATGCCGCTGCTCATGCGGCTGCCGCAATTCGGCCAGCACACCCGGGTCGGCGGTGTCGCGCCCGTGCTGCTGCGGGTCCGCCGGCTGGCGGTCATCGCGGTGCTGGCGCTCGCCTATCTGACCTATCGGCTGACCGACAGGGCCTACCCGCTGACGCTGATCGGCCTCATGTCCTTCGTCGCGGTCGCGCAATTCGGGCCGGGCTTCCTGGGCGCGCTCTATTGGCGCCGGGCGACGCGGTCCGGGGTCCTGAGCGGTCTGGGCGTCGGTTTCGCGGTCTGGGCCTACACGCTGCTGCTGCCCTCGGTCGGCAATGGGGCGCTCATCTCCGACACGTTGCTGAAAGCCGGGCCGTGGGGCGTCGGCTGGCTGCGTCCCATGGCACTGTTCGGGCTGAACTGGAAGGATCCGATCTCGCATGCCGCCTTCTGGAGCCTGCTGGCGAATTGCCTGGTGTTCATTGCCATCTCGCTCATGCAGGAACAGAGCCCGCTCGAGCGATCCCAGGCCAGGGCCTTCGTCGTGCATGGCGAGCCGGGCCTGTCGCCGGCCCGTCCCTGGCGGGCGGTGCCGGCGCTGTCCGACCTGCAGGCGCTGGCCGTCCACTATGTCGGCCGCGAACGGGGCGAGACCGCGCTCGAGGCCTATCTCGCCCGGCGCCGGGCCGACGGGCCGCCGATCGACGGCAGCGGGTTGGCCGACCGGCATGCCGTCGATTTCACCGAGACCCTGTTGTCCGGCGCGGTCGGGGCCGCGTCCGCGCGGGTCATCATCGCCGGATCCCTGCACGGTCGCATGCTGTCGCGCAGCGATGCCATGGCCATGCTGGGCGAGGCGTCCGAAGCGCTCGGCTCTGGCCGCCGCCTGCTCGAAGGCGCGCTGGAGAGCGTCGGTCAAGGCATCTGCGTGATGGATGCGGCGTTCACGGTCGCCGCCTGGAACCAGCGCTTCCTCGATCTGCTCGCCCTGCCGCGCGATCTCGTCCGCGTCGGCACGCCGCTCGCCGACATCATCCGGTTCAACACGTCGCGCGGCGAATATGGCGCCGACGACCTCAACGCCCTGGTCGTCAACCGCGACCGAGACGCGCTGGCATGGCCCTATACCTACGTTCGGGAACGCCCCGACGGTACCGTGCTCGAGGTTCTCTACAACCGCATGCCCAGCGGCGGCTATGTCTCGACCTACACGGACGTGACCGAGCGGCATCGGGCGGCGGCTGACCTGAAGGAAGCGAACGAACGCCTGGAGCAGCGGGTGAAGACCCGCACGGAGGATCTGCAGCAGGCGAAAGCCCAGGCGGAGCAGGCGAATGCCGCCAAGACCCGTTTCCTGGCGGCGGCGAGCCACGACCTGCTGCAACCGCTGAACGCGGCACGTCTGTTCGCCTCGGCACTTCGGGAGGATATCGTCGCTGCGGCCGGCGCGGTGCCGGAGGGGCACCGCCAGCGGGAGCTGGAACTTTCGGCCAACCTGCTGGCATCGCTCCGCTCCACGGAATTCCTGCTGGGCGATCTGCTCGACATCTCGTCCCTCGACTCCGGCGCGATCAAGCCGGACGAGCGCGCGTTCGCGATCGGGCCAATCCTCGGCGAACTGGGCGTCGAGTTCGCTGCCCTGGCCGGAGAACGGGGCCTGACCTTCCGCATCGTGCCGTCCGGCCTCACCGTGCGGAGCGATCCGCGCCTGCTGCGCCGGATCGTCCAGAATCTCCTGTCCAATGCCGTCCGCTATACCCGGACGGGCGGCGTGCTGCTGGGCTGCCGCCACCATGCCGACCGGGTCCGCATCTCGGTCTACGATACCGGGCCCGGCATCGCACCGGAGGACCAGGCCGTCGTGTTCGAGGAATTCCGGCGCCTGCAGGCGTCCGACACGGGTGCGCAACGGGGCCTCGGCCTCGGCCTCGCGATCGTCGATCGTGCCGCGCGGCTGCTGGGCCATCGCGTCATCCTGCGCTCGGTCATGGGCCGGGGGACCTGTTTCTCGGTCGAGGTGCCGCTCCAGGATGCGGCCCTCTTTCCCGTTCCGGCGCCGACCATGCCTGTCCGGGACATGGTCGCCGGGCTGCGGGTGCTGTGCATCGACAACGAGCCGGCCATCCTGCTCGGCATGCGCGCGCTGATGGAGCCCTGGGGCTGCCGGGTGACGACCGGCCGCGATGGTAAGGAGGCCACGGCGGCTCTGGCCGGCACGATACCCGACCTCGTTGTGGCCGATTATCATCTGGGCACGGCCGAACATGGGCTTGGCCTGATCGCGCGGCTACGATCGGAATGGGGACGGCAGGTCCCGTCGCTGCTGCTGACGGCGGATCGATCGGAGGTGGTCCGGCAGGCAGCGATGGCGGCCGGCTGCGACATCCTGGGCAAGCCGGTTCGCCCGGCGTCGCTCCGGCGCTTCCTGGCCGCGGTGGCGCTGGGCGAACCATCGGACGTCGGAGGGGCGCCGTGAAGATCATCGTGGCCGACGACCACCCGCTCGTGCAGGAAGCGCTCGGTCATGTCCTCGCCCAGAGCTTCCCCGACGCCGCGATCCTGCCTTGCTTGTGCCTTGCCGACGTCACGGCAACGGTCGCCCGCCATCGGGCGGATATCGACCTCGTGCTGCTCGATCTCCATATGCCGGACTCCCAGGGCTTCGCCGGCCTGTTCCAGATGCTGTCGCTGTATCCCACGGTGCCAGTCGCCATCCTTTCCGCGACCGAGGATCCGGGCACCATCCGGCGAGCCCTCGATTTCGGGGCGTCCGGATATATCCCCAAATCATTGTCCATGGCGCGGATGGCCGATGCAATCCGTGGCGTGCTGGGCGGCGAAATCTGGGCACCCGAGCATCCGAACGATGGCGGCGGAGGCGGTCACGACAACGCCGAATGGGCCCGACGGTTCGCGTCCCTGTCCCCGCAGCAGATGCGCATCCTGGCGCTGGTACGGGAAGGCCGTCTCAACAAACAGATCGCCGGCGACCTCGGCATCGCCGAACAGACCGTC
Source organism: Aliidongia sp. (assembly GCF_035943795.1). Classification (NCBI taxonomy): domain Bacteria; kingdom Pseudomonadati; phylum Pseudomonadota; class Alphaproteobacteria; order Rhodospirillales; family Dongiaceae; genus Aliidongia; species Aliidongia sp. The sequence continues at coordinate 4,406 of NZ_DASZBY010000116.1, forward strand.
AAGGTTCATGTCTCGACGATTCTGCGAAAGCTCCAGGTGGGTAGCCGGACGCAGGCGGCCGTCGCGGCGGATCGGCTCGCCATCCACAGCCCGCAGATGGCCGATCGGCCGGTTCGACCGTCCGACGCGTGAGTTCCCGGGCGGATCGCGGGGGCGGGCTACCGATCGCCCAAGTCCGGAGCCGGGATGATTTGGCCCGGATCAAAATTGACCTCGGCCTGAGGAAGGCGGCCCATGCGCGCCGCCGCCAGACTGGTGTTCTAATCGGGCTGACGTCCAGCGTTACCGATCGCAGCGTCAACGCTCTCGAGGAGGGGCGGTCCTCTGCGCCTTCAGCGCATTTTCCAGAGTCAGGTGCAGAGTGTCTCGGCGGTAAGGCTTCACGACGAGCACCGCGTCGAGGAGTGCGGCCTCGGATCTGACCCCACTGTCACCCGTCGCGAGAACCAGGCACAGGTCGGGCCTGGCGGCGCGGGCGTCCCTCGCGAGTTGCAGGCCAGAGACTCCGGGCAGCCCGACGTCGGTGAGAAGGATGTCCACGAGACCGTCGTCCAGGATCTTCAAAGCCTCCTCGGCCGTGCGGGCCTCCTTTACCTGGCAGCCAGCCTCGCTCAGCATTTCCGCCGTCGTGGCACGGATGGGCTCGTCATCTTCGACCAGCAGGACCGTCGCGCCTTTGAGCGCGTCGGGGTGGGTCTGTTGCTGCGGCGCCCGGGCCAGGACCCGCCTCTGAGCGTGATTGGCCAGCACGTGCCGGATCTTCCGGGCCAGCGCGTCGCGTGTATAGGGCTTGGCAAGCAGCTCCACGCCAGGATCGAGCCGTCCGCCGTGCACGATGGCATTTTGGGTGTAGCCGGAGGTGAAGAGGACCGCAACATTGGGAAGCCGCTCCTTGGCTCTTCGCGCGAGTTCCGGGCTGCGCAGCGCGCCAGGCATCATCACATCGGTGAAGATCAGGTCTATCGGTATGCCGCTGTCGACGATGACAAGGGCGGCCGCGGCATCCCTCGCCTTGACCACGCGGTAGCCAAGCTCCGTCAGCATGGTGATGGCGACGTCGCGAACCTCGTCGTCATCCTCGACCACCAGGATGGTCTCTTCTCCGCCCCTCGCCTCGCCGGAGGGAGGACCGACCAAAGCATCCTCGGTCGCCGCCTCTCGCGGGAAATACAGCTTCACCGTCGTTCCGGCGCCGACCTCGCTATAGATCTTGACGTGTCCGCCGGATTGCTTGAGGAAGCCATAGACCATGGCGAGGCCCAGTCCCGTGCCCTTGTCTTCCGCCTTGGTTGTGAAGAACGGCTCATAGACCCGATCCAGGATTTCCGGTGGAATGCCGGACCCTGTGTCGGTCACCGCGATCATCACATACTGTCCCGCCGCCAGATCGTCATGCTGGCGGACATACTCGTCGTCGAGGAAGGCGTTGCTGGCCTCGATCGTCAGCCGGCCTTCGCCGTTCATCGCGTCCCGGGCGTTGATCGCGAGGTTCAGAATGGCATTCTCCAGCTGATCCGGATCGATGAGGCTGTTCCACAGCCCGCCGGCGACCACCGTCTCGACCTCGATCTCCCCACCGAGGGCGCGACGCAGCAACTCGTCCATGCCTTTGATGACGCGGCCGACGTTCACCACCCTCGGTTCCAGCGGCTGACGCCTTGCAAAGGCGAGCAACTGGGATGCCAGTTTCGCTCCGCGCGCAACGCCCGCCAGGGCGCTCTGGACACGCATCTCGGCGCGGGGATTGCCGGCGAGGTCCCTGCCCAGCAGTTGCAGGTTTCCGCTGATCACCTGCAAAAGGTTGTTGAAGTCGTGGGCGACCCCGCCGGTGAGCTGTCCAATCGCCTCCAGCTTCTGCGACCGGATCATCGTCGCATGCGCCTGCTGGAGAGCGGCCTCGGCCTCCCGGCGTTCGGTGATGTCCCGGGTCACCTTGGCAAAGCCGAGCAGCTTGCCGTCGTCGTCCCGGATCGCGTCGATCACGACGTGCGCCCAGAAGGGAGTACCGTCCTTGCGTAGCCTTTGGCCCTCGTGCTCCCAGCGTCCGTCCCGCGTCGCGGTCTCCAGGCCGGTACGCGGAAGGCCTGCGGCCCGATCCGCTTCGGTGTAGAAGTTGGAGAAATGGCGCCCGATGATCTCCTCGGGCGCATAGCCTTTGATGCGCTGGGCGCCTGCGTTCCAGCTCGCGACGTGACCGTTCACATCCAGCATGTAGATGGCGTAATCGGTCACGCCTTGCACGAGCAGCCGGAATTGCTCCTCGCTCTGCCGTAATTTGGCCTCGGCGGCTTTCCGCTCCGTCAAGTCGCGGGTGATCTTGGCGAAGCCGACGAGGTCGCCCTCGGGCGAGCGGATCGCGTCGATGACGACATGGGCCCAGAACTGTGTGCCGTCCTTGCGCACGCGCCAGCCCTCGCGCTCGAACCGACCGGTCCGCGCGGCCTCCTGCAGCGCCGAGGCAGGGACGTTCTGCGCCCGCTCGGCCTCCGTGTAGAAGGTCGAGAAATGATGGCCGATGATTTCATCGGCTTCGTAGCCCTTGAAGCGCTTGGCGCCGGGGTTCCAGCTGGTTACATGCCCGTCGCGATCCAGCATGTAGATCGCATAGTCGGTAATCGCCTCGACGAGGAGCCGGTAACGGCCCTCGCTGGAGTGAGCGGCTTCGAAGTGATTGGAGCTTTTCGTCATCGTCCTATCCAGCCCGGGGCGGGTTGCGAGACTTCTCACCGTCGAGGACCTGAAAAAGTGCCGGGGCGGCCGGGTATAGTTGGAGATCGTCGAGAGTCCCCGTTGGGTTCCCGGGCGATTGAGCGCCAGGCCATCGAGGCGCGCGGCTTCGACCGCTCCCGGCCGTCGATAGCTCCCGCATGGAACCTGCTTCCCGGCTGCATGTTGCGGATGACATACACCAACGGGAGGCGTTTCGATGCGTGCACTGTGCTGGCATGGAAAGGGTGACGTTCGCGTCGATACCGTTCCTGATCCGACGATCCAACATCCCCGCGACGCGATCATCAAGATTACGGCGTGCGCCATCTGCGGGTCGGATCTGCACCTCTACGACGGTTACCAGCCGACCATGGAAAGCGGCGACATCCTCGGCCACGAGAACATGGGCGAGGTGATCGAGCTTGGGTCCGAGGTCACCAATCTCAAGATCGGCGATCGCGTCGTCGTACCCTTTACGATCAGCTGCGGCCAATGCTGGTTCTGCCAGAAGGGTTTGTTCTCCTGTTGCGACCGGACCAACCCGAACGCCGAAATGGCCCGCAAGGCCATGGGCCAATCACCCGCGGGTCTGTTCGGCTTCAGCCATATGCTGGGCGGCTACAGCGGGGGCCAAGCGGAGTATTTGCGCGTTCCCATGGCCGACGTGGGGCCGATCAAGGTGCCGGACAGCGTGACCGACGAACAGGCGTTGTTCCTGTCGGACATCTTCCCGACCGGATACATGGCCGCAGTCAACGCGCAGATCGAAGACGGCGACACCGTCGCGATCTGGGGCTGCGGCCCGGTCGGCCAATTTGCCATCCGTTCAGCGTTGATGCTGGGCGCCGGAAGGGTCATCGCGATCGACGAGGTGCCGGAGCGCTTGGCGATGGCGGTCGCCGGCGGTGCCGAAACGATCGACTTCTCGCAAAGCGATGTGCACGACGAGCTGATGTCCCGCACCAAGGGCCGTGGCCCGGACAGCTGCATCGATGCCGTCGGTTGCGAAGCCGCGGGGCACGGTGCCGCGGATGCGGTGATGGACAAGGTCAAGGCGGCGACGTTCCTGGCGACCGACCGGGTTCACGTGCTGCGGCAGGTGATCATGGCCTGCCGCAAGGGCGGCACGGTCTCCATTCCCGGCGTCTATGTCGGCATGGGCGACAAGCTGCCGATCGGCGCCCTGATGAACAAGGGCCTGACGGTAAAAACCGGTCAGACCCATGTCCAGGCTTACACCAAGCCCCTGCTGGCTAAGATCGAAGCGGGTGAGATCGACCCCAGCTTCGTCGTGACCCATCCGGCCAGCCTGGAAGACGCGCCCGCGATGTATGAGAAGTTCCGAAACAAGGAGGACGGCGTCATCAAGGTCGTCCTTCGCCCCGAACGTTAGCAGGCGATACGACGCCGCAGGTGATTGCCCGGCCGCGGCGCCGGGCAATCACCTCTTGGAGGCAACATGGCGAAGGCAGTCATATTCGACATCGACGGCACGCTTCTGGATAGCGTCGATCTTCATGCCCGTGCTTGGGTAGAGGCGTTCAGAGATTTCGGCCACACCGTCGAATTCCAGGAGGTTCGGGGCCAGATCGGCAAGGGCGGTGACCAGCTCCTCCCCGTATTCCTGTCCCCTGCGGAGATCGGGAGCCAGGGAGAGGGTCTGGAGAAGCACCGCAGCGCGATCTTCAAGGAGCGCTACCTGCCGGAGGTAATGGCGTTTCCCGATGTTCGCCGCCTGTTCCAGCGGTTGCTGGAGCACGGAATGAAGGTGGCTCTCGCGTCGTCGGCCAAGGGCGACGAGCTTGAGACCTACAAGCAGATCGCCGGGATCGAAGACTTGATCGATGCCGAAACCTCTTCGGACGATGCCGACAAGAGCAAACCGCACCCGGACATTTTCGAAGCGGCCATCCAGCGGCTTGGCGCCGTTCCGCGCGCAGCGATCTATGTCGTAGGAGACACGCCATACGATGCCGAAGCTGCGGGGAAGGCAGGCCTCCGGACCATCGGCGTGACCTGCGGCGGCTGGTCGGAAGACGAATTGAAGAGAGCAGGCTGCATCGAGGTCTATGCGGATCCGGCAGACTTGCTGGACCGCTACGATGAGTCGCCCTTGGCAGAACCGGAATGAGCGATCCGGCTCCAGCGTCCGACGGCCCGCTCCATCAAACGGGCGGGGCGGCTCGAGCCGTCCATTTCAATGAAACGACAGCTGCTCCACGATCGAAAGGAGCGAGGGTTCGTCCGGTTCCAGCGTGATCTCCAAAGTCGCCCGCTGTTCCTGCGGTCGTCCTCGACCCAGTGCAGCCCCACAGGACCGGCAGAGTCAGCAGGGTGCCGATCGCGCCCCGCAGGAGTTGTCGATGCCTCCGCCTGCGGCGGGGACGGCCAGAAACCCACGAACTGGCGAAAAGTTTCGAGCGACAGCGAGCCGTCGCGTGCAGGGAAGGCCGCCGGGGATGGCAAAAACATCCCCGGCGAAGCCGCTATTTCTTGGTGATCTTGGTCATGGTGCCGCTGCCGGGGCCTGCCCCGAGATCAGCGCCGGTGACCGGATCGGCCTCCGGATGGGACGCCGTTCGGACAGCAGCTGCGGCGACCAGCTTTTCGGACTGCCGGTCCAGCTTGACGCTGGCAAGACCGTCCCCGCCGTCGACCGCGACCTGCTTTTCCGGATCGTCGACATGCTCCCACTGCGGGCCGCTGTTCCACGAGCCCTTGTTCATCTCGCCGTCGCCGCGCGAGAGGTGGTAATATTTGTCGGTGAATTCCGGCACGCCCGGCAGCTTGCCCGGCGGAAAGTTCGGCTCGATGGCATAGAGCGCCTTCTCGAACGACTTCTGGTGCGCAATCTCGCGCGTCATCAGGAAGCCCAGCGCATCCTTGATGCCCGGGTCGGCGGTGATGTTGATCAAACGTTCGTAGATGATCTTGGCCCGTGATTCGGCCGCGATGTTCGAGCGTAGATCGGCCGTGGGTTCGCCGATCGTGTCGACGTAGTTGCCGCTCCAGGCCTGGCCGGCCGAATTGATCAGCGCGGCGCCGCCGCCATAGAGCAGCGACGTCGTGTGGCTCTCCCCGCCGGCGGTGATGTCCGCCAGCAGCTCCATCTCCTCCATCCCTTCGGACATCTTGCCTTTCACGCCCTTGTTAAGCATGCAGATGATGGTGCCGATCACTTCGAGATGGCTGAGTTCCTCGGTCGCAATATCCTGCAGCAGATCCTTGCGGCCCGGATCGCTCTCGGCCAGCGCCTGGCTGAAATAGCGCATGGCGGCGGCAAGTTCGCCCTGCGGGCCGCCGAACTGCTCGAGCATCAGGCTTGCCAGCACGGGGTTCGGTTCCGCGACCCGGACCGTGTACATCAACTTCTTGTTATGCATGAACATTTTACGTTCCTTCACGCGAGCGAAATGACCAGTCGGCAAGACGGCCGCCTTCGGCGCTGGATGAGCATCCAGCCGTTGAGCGAAGAAATGTCCGTGCCGATGGAGTGAAGGAACAACCGCTCATATTTGGAACGGTTCCAGCAAGTCGGGGGTCCGAAGCCGTCTCGCCGCGAACTTCGTCGGCCTGCAACCGCAACGGGCTCCTGGTGTGCGGCCGCGCTGGGTCCAGTGCTATCGAAAGCCGAGCGGTGACAGGGTGTCGTCCGCCTCGCGGACGACACCCGCCGGAAGGATTGCGTTACGCAGCTTCCTGGTCGATCAGCTTCGGCTTCGACGAGCCGCCGTTGATCTGGATGGTCCGGGGCTTCATCGCCTCGGGAACTTCGCGCTTCAGTTCGATCGCCAGGATGCCGTTTTCCAACGACGCGCCAGTCACCTCGATGTGCTCGGCGAGTTCGAAACGGCGCTCGAAGCCACGGCTGGCGATACCCTGATGCAGGTACTGGCCACCTTCCCTGGGCTGACGCTTGCCAGCGACGAGCAACTGGTTGGGCCGGGCCGTGATCGTGATGTCATCCAGACCGAAGCCGGCTACCGCCAACGTGATGCGATAGGCCTGCTCGCCGGTCTTCTCGATATTGTACGGCGGGTAATTGTCGATCGGAGCCGATTGCAGAGAATCCTGCAACAAATTCAACACACGATCGAAACCGACGGCCGAGCGATAGAGTGGGGCGAAGTCGAGAACACTCATGATCCACATCCTCCTGCGAGCAACATGAAACCAGCGGGATACCGCTGCTGTGAACATCCGTCGGACCCCTTCGGGCATCCGACGACGGCAATTTAGGAAGCGACTTTTCAGCCTTCAAGGGGTGGAATCTGTTGTCGGCAATTTTTTTGAACGACCTTTGGCTTAGGAGCGCTTCGGGCCCTATCTGCTTATGGGTGTGCTTGCCATAGCGGTCGTCGCCTTGGGTCAGGTACGGGCGCTGCGCGGTCTTTCCACAGGTCGATATCCTTTGCGCGGAGGCAAGTTGCCCGGTTTCCTCCGGGGGCATCCAACGTAAGTATAATTCATGATTACGCGAATAACTCAGACGTAGCTCGACCCCGGGGGGTGTGCGCGTTACTATCGAATTTACGCGGGCGGCGGCGGACCATGCGGTGTAGGTCTTCCCCAAGGGTGGCGACCCGGTCGCCGGCCACGATCTGCAGGTCGTCGGTGTTGCTTCTCAGGCCGTGCGAATCTTGTTGAGGAAGCTGTCGACGTCCCGGCGCAGAGTCTCCGCCTGTTTGCCGAGATCCTCGGCCGAGACCAGGACCAGGTTGGCGGCGGCGCCGGTCTCGGCCGCCGCTTGGTTGACGCCGATAATGTTGGACGACACCTGACCGGTGCCCTCGGCCGCCTCTTGTACGTTGCGCGCGATCTCCTGGGTCGCGGCTCCCTGTTCCTCGACGGCGGCGGAGATCGTGGTCGCGATCTCGCTCATCGAGGCGATCGTCCCGCCGATGCTCTTGATGGCTTGCACTGCCTCGTTTGTGGCGCCCTGCATCGCGCTGATCTGAGCCGAAATCTCCTCGGTCGCCTTCGCCGTCTGCGCGGCGAGAGACTTTACCTCGGTGGCGACGACCGCGAAGCCCTTGCCCATTTCACCGGCGCGCGCCGCCTCGATCGTCGCATTGAGCGCCAGGAGATTCGTCTGGCTGGCGATGTCGCTGATCAGCTTCACCACGTCGCCGATCTTCTGGGCCGCGGCTGACAGACCCTGAACGCTCGCGTTGGTATTGTTTGCTTCTACGACCGCCGCCCCGGCAATCCTGGTCGACTGAGTGACCTGACGCCCGATCTCGCTGACCGACGAGGAGAGTTCCTCGGTTGCCGACGCGACGGTCTGCACATTGGCCGTCGCCTGCTCGGCGGCCGCGGCCACGGTGGTCGCCTGCGCGCTTGCCTCTTCCGCGGTCACCGACATGCTTTGCGAGGTGGCCCGCATCTCGGTCGCCGCCGAAGCGAGGGCATCGAGCGAGTTGCGCACGCCGACCTCGAACCCCGCGATATGCTGCTCGATGGCGGCCTGACGCCTTTCCTTCTGGTCCTGCTCCCCCTTCTGCTCAGCCTCGAGGCGGCGCATTTCGGTGAGATTGTCTTTGAACGCCTTGAGGGCCCGTGCCAGCAGGCCGACCTCGTCCTTGCGATCGCCGCCGACGACATCGACGGCGAGATCGCCTCCGGCGAGCCGATTGAGTGCGCCGGTCACACCCTGAAGGGGCCGAACCACGAGGTAGACGACGATGGCGCCGAGCAGTGCCAGCGCCGTGAAGAGGCCGATCGAGGCGACGAGGAGCAGCGAACGGGCGGTGTCGCTCCTGAGAGCGGTCGCGTCGTGCCGGGCCTGATCCATGTCGCCCATGTTCCGGGCGATCCGCTCGTCGAGAAGGGCCACGGCGGCCAGGCGATCTTTCCGCAACTCGCCGAACGATAGGGTGGTAGAGGCGCCGCGATCCCCCTTGAGGCTGAGTTGAAGACTTTTTTCGCCGGTTTCGGCGAAGGTCTGAATGGCATGTTTTACGCTCTCGACCGCCTGCCGTCGTTCGGCGGTATCCGCCAGAGCGGCGAGCTTGTCGGTGCCGGCCGCGGCGACCGCGATCTGCTTGCGGAACTCGTCCGCGAACGCCTTCGCTTCCGCCTCGCGCGTTTCCAGAATGACGTTCTTTTCGGCCGACGCCGAGGCGTTCAGGGCGGTGGCGATCTGCAAAGCGGTCACCGCGCGGGGCGCGGTCACGTCGATGACAGACTGGAGGCTGGTCCCGAGCCTGTCGACACCGCCGATGGCCTGCCAGGCAATCACGACGGCGACGGCGACGAAGATCGCCACGGGAATTATCAGCTTCTGGATGAGCTTGAGATTGGCGAAGAAATGAAGCACTTGGCCGGTTCCTTTCGCATGAGGCAACCATAGCGCCGGGCAATTTCTCAGTCGTCCATTGCATCGCGGGAGTCCGCTTGCCCGGATGCAGCGCAATTCAACGCCGGACCATGGATCGAAGGCCCGTCACACCACGATGGACGCATGATCACATGGAGAAACAGCATCTCACGTCACCAGTGGCTTTTCAACGAACCGAGATCCGCAAGTTGCAATGCTGAATAAAAGTTATTCGAAGAATTGCGATGGAATACTGGACGCGCGTCGCCGCCGGAAAGGGGCGGATGTTCGCCGGCCAGCCACGCCGGCGCGTTCGCGCCCCTGCGATGAGATGGCCCGTTGCTTCTGGTCCCTCGAGCCCACGGACCTGGGATGCGGCCTCGAAGCGGTCCTCGCCGGCATCCCAAACCCATGAATCAGGCCCAGGCGATCGCTTGACCGCATCGGGCGCGGCGGCGCCAGCCGTCGCTTTGTCGAAGTCATTTGACATTCGGTCGTTCCAAGGTGTATTTATAATCCGAACAAATGTTCGGAATCCGATCAAATGATGTCGGACCGTGCATCTCGGGAGGAGCCGCCATGGCGGACGTGGAGAACGCGAAAAACCTCGTGCAGTCGGCCGCGAAGATCTTTGCCGTGTTGCGCGCGTTCGAGCCCACGATGCCGGAGCTGACGATCACCGACGTCGCCGGTCGCGGCGGGCTGGATCGCGGCACGGCCTTTCGGCTCATCCACACCCTGGTGTCGCTCGGCTATATCTGCCCCGTCCCAGGAACCAAGCGTTTCCGGCTTGGGCTCAAATGCCTCGAGCTCGGCTTTCTCGCGCTGTCCTGTCAGGACCTGAAGGGGCATGCGGCGCCCCTGCTGCGCGAACGCGTACCGTCCGTCGCGGACGCGGGATCGCTGGGCGTGCTCGACGGCGCGGACGTCGTCTATCTCGAACGGGTGGACGACGGTGCCGGACGCCATGACGTGGACCGCCGACCGGGCCGCCGTATTCGAGCCTACGGTGCCGCGCTCGGTCATGCTCAACTCGCCTTCCTGCCCGAAGCGCGGCAAATCGAGATTCTCGAGAGTGCCGAACGGGTGAAACTGTCCGAACGGACGCTCACCAAGCTCGACGACCTGCTGGACCGGCTGCGCCAGGTGCGCAGCCGGGGCTACGCCATTTCCGATGGGGAGAACGCCTATGGCTTGCGCACGATCGCGGCGCCGGTGCTCGACGCGTCCGGTCTGCCGATCGCGGGCGTGAGCTTCACGATCGACGCGAGCCGCATGGATCTCGACGCGTTCGTCGCCCTGGCGAAACCGGAAATCCTGTTCGTGGCCCAGCAATTGACCGATGCCGTCCGGTACTCCGCCGGCGCGATCGGCGTTGCCGCGAGGCGCTAGGCCCGGCATGAGTGCGACGATCCGCCTGCTCGCCGACGACCTGACCGGGGCGCTCGACACCGCGGCCGAACTCGTCGGCCTGGCCGGACATCGCCCCTTGCTTGCTTTCTGGCACGATGCGCTGCCTGCGGCGCTGCCGGCCAATGCAGCACTCGACAGCGGCACGCGGGAACTCGACGCCAAGGCCGCCGTATCCGTGGTGGCCGAGATGTCGGCCGCCCTGTCCGATGCCACGCTCGCCTACAAGAAAATCGACAGCCTGCTGCGTGGCCCCACTCTCGCGGAAGCGGCAGCCTGCTTCCGCGCTGGCGGGTGGGACCGGGCGGTGCTGGCGCCGGCCTTCCCGTACCAGGGCCGGATGACCCGGGGCGGTTGGCAGCATGCACGGGACGCCTTCGGCAACTGGTCGCCGATCCGCGGCGGCGACATCGTGGCGCGCCTCGAGGCAGAAGGCCTTCCGGTTCACCGGGGGCGCATCGGCCAGCCGCTTCGACCCGGCATTTCGGTGTTCGATGCGGAGACCGATGCCGACCTGCGGCATGTGGCGGCACTCGGCCGTGCGGTGCCCGGTTCCATCTTGTGGATCGGGACCGGCGGCCTCGCCCAGGCACTCGCCCATGCCAAACCGGGTGAAGCCAGCGGGCTGCTGCCGCAACCGCTTCTCGGCCTGTTCGGCTCCGACCAGGCGGTGACCGCAGGGCAACTGGTCGCTTGCGGTGCGGACTGGGTTCGATTGCCCGACGGCGCGGCCGCTCAGGCAGCGGCGCTGACGTCGATGCTGCAGACCAAGGGCCGGGTGCTGGCCAGCCTCGATCTGCCCACGGGTCTTGCTCGTGCCGAGGCGGCAACGCGCATCGCGGGCGAGTTCGGCCGGCTGGTCCGGGAGATGCCGCCGCCGGGCACGTTGTTCGTCGCCGGCGGCGAGACGCTGCGTGGGCTGTGCCTCGCGCTCGATGCCCACGGCCTCGAACTGCAAGGGCGCCTCGTGCCCGGCTTGCCCCGCTCCATTCTGCGCGGCGGCCCGTGGGACGGCGTCACCGTCATTTCCAAATCGGGCGCCTTCGGCTCCCCCACCCTGCTTCGCGATCTGGTGCTGGGAGTCCTGCCCAGCAGGGCCGGCACCGAAACGGAAAGGACTTCCTGATGCCTGTGCCTCGCCCTCTCGCCATCACCATGGGGGATCCCGCTGGAATCGGCCCCGAGATCATCGTCCGGGCGGCCGCCCGGCTGCGTCCGCAGATCGAGGCGGGCGAATTGCGGTTGCTCGTGATCGGCAACAACAAGGCCTTGGAACAAGCGAGATCGCAGTTCACGCCCGAACTGCAGATCCCCGAGGTCGGGGAGACGGATGCGGTCTGGCCGGCGCTCGCTTCCCTGCAGGCCGGGCCAGAGGGCGAGCCGATCCTGCCCGGCCAATTGTCCGCCGATGGCGGCCGCTTCGCCTTCCTCGCCGTGGAGCGCGGCGTCCGCCTGGCGCAGTCCGGCCGGGTCGGCGCCATCGTCACGGCGCCACTCAACAAGGAAGCGCTCAACAAGGCCGGCTACCACTACCCCGGCCACACCGAGATGTTGGCGGAACTCACCGGCGTGAAGGGTTCCTGCATGATGCTCGCGCACGGCAACATGCGGGTGAGCCATCTCACGACGCATATCGCGCTCGAGGACGTGCCGAAGCGCGTGACGCCGGAGCGGCTGCGCCGGGTGATCGAACTGACCCACGAGGCACTCCTCCGGCTGGGCATCGGGCGAGCGCGCATCGCGTTGGCGGCGCTCAACCCGCATGCCGGCGAGGGCGGATTGTTCGGCCGGCACGACATCGACGTCGCAACGCCGATCATCGCCGAGGCCGTCGCCCGCGGGCTGGACGTCGTCGGCCCCGTGCCCGGCGATACGGTGTTCGTGAAGCTGCGCGCCGGCCAGTATGACGCGGTCATCGCGAACTATCACGACCAGGGACATATTCCCGTCAAGCTGCTCGGTTTCGAGGTCGATCCGGTCACCGGCAAATGGAACGACCTCTCCGGCGTGAACATCACCCTCGGCCTGCCGATCATCCGGACCTCGGTCGACCATGGCACCGCGTTCGACATCGCCGGCAAGGGCATCGCCAACGAGCAAAGCCTGGTCGAGGCGATAGAATATGCCTCGCGCCTTGCCGGCGCCGGTACCACGGAGACGGCAGCGTGAGCGCGCTCCTGACCCCGATCGGGATCGAGCGCCCGACTGCGATCAAGTTCGGCCCCGGCCTCGTGGCCGAGGTCGGCGCCTTCGTCCGGGTCCAAGGCTACATGCGGCCGCTCGTCGTCGCCGATCCGTTCAATGCAGGCCGCGTCGACCTGTTGGCATTGCCCGGCGATCCGGCCGTGTTCGGCAGCGTGCGCGCCGAGCCGGACATCGCCAACCTGGAGGCGCTGCTGGCCATGGCCGAGCGCGTTCGTCCCGACGTCGTGATCGGCTTCGGCGGCGGCAGTGCCATGGATCTCGCCAAGCTGGCGGCGGTCCTGCCCGGCAGCGGCCAGTCGATCCGCGATGTCGTGGGACCGGAGAAAGTAAACGGCCGGCGGGTCGCCCTGATCCAGGTGCCGACCACCTCGGGCACCGGCAGCGAAGCGGGCGCCCGCGCGCTCGTCACCGACCCGGCGACGCAGAACAAGCTCGCGGTCCAGAGCCGCCACATGCTGGCCGACCTGGCCGTGGTCGATCCGCTGCTCACGCTCACCGTACCGGCCGCCGTCACCGCGGCCACCGGCGTCGATGCGCTGGCGCATTGTGTCGAAGCCTATACGAGCCGCAAGGCGCATCCGCTGATCGACATCTACGCCATCGAGGGCATTCGCCTGGTCGGCCGCTTCCTCGGCCGGGCCGTCCGCGACGGCGGCGATCGCGAGGCCCGCGCCGGCCTGTCCCTCGCCTCGCTCTATGGTGGCTTCTGCCTGGGGCCGGTCAATACGACGGCGGGGCACGCCGTCGCCTATCCGCTCGGCACCCGCCATCACATCCCGCACGGTCTCGCCTGCGCGCTTATCTTTCCGCACGTGCTGGCCTTCAATGCGCCCGCCGTGGTCGACAAGACGGCCCACGTCCTGGACGCGCTCGGCCTGTCGGTCGAGGGCGAGGCCGCCATAGGTGCCGCCGCCCGCACATGGTGCGAGGCGCTCGGTATCGACATGCGGCTATCTCAGCATGGGGTGGCGGCGGACGATCTCGAAATCATGGCGGGCGAGGCCCATGCCATTCGCCGCCTGCTCGACAACAACCCGCGAGACATCAGCCCGGCCGAGATTCTGGCCATCTACCACGCGGCGCTTTGAGGAAACGTACCCATGGATCGACCCATTGCCGGCGTGTTCTGCGCCTCGGTCACCCCGGTCACCGCCGATCTGGCGCCGGATCATGCCGCCTTCGTCGCCCATTGCCGGCATCTGATCGAGCAGGGCTGTGACGGTGTCGCGCTGCTTGGTACCACAGGCGAGGCGAACTCGTTCTCGGGCAGCGAACGCAAGGCATTGCTCGAGGCCGCGGTCTCGGCCGGGATCGCTCCCGACCGCCTGCTGCCGGGTACCGGGGTCGCCGCCTGGTCCGAGACGGTCGACCTGACCAGGCATGCGCTGTCGCTGGGCGTCACCCGCGTGGTGATGCTGCCGCCGTTTTACTATAAGGGGATCTCGGACGACGGCCTGTTCGCGGCCTATGCGGAGATTGCCGAGCGGGTGGCCGACCCACGCCTCAAGGTCGTGCTTTACCATATCCCGCAGTTTTCCGGCGTCCCGATCACGTTTCCGGTCATCGAACGCCTGCGTGCCCGGTATCCGGACACTTTCGTCGGCATCAAGGATTCGAGCGGCGAGCTGAACAACATGCTGGCGCTCGTCGAACGCTTCCCGAATTTCTCGGTGCTGGCCGGGGCCGATCCGCTGATGCTGCCGCTGCTTCGCCAAGGCGGCGCCGGCTGCATCACCGCGACCTCGAACCTGGTCGCGTCCGATCTCGCCTTCATCTTCCGCAATCACGCCGACCCGGCCAAGGCGGCCGAGGTCGATGCCGCCCAGGCCCGTGTCGTGGCCGCCCGCACGCGCGTCTCTCAATTCGCGCAGATCGCCTCGATCAAGACGTTGCTCGCCCGCAGCACGGGGCACGCGAACTGGGCCAATCTGCGGCCGCCGCTGCTGCCGCTTACCGCGGCCGAAGCCGCGGAACTCTAGTCACCGTGGCCGAGACCACGGAACTCTAAGCAAAAAACCAAAACGGTAACGTCAGAGCTCGGGAAGGAAACGGCAATGAACAGCTTCAGCGCCTTCGACACCGGCATCATCATTCTGATGGTGGTCGTCTATATCGTCTTCACGAGCTGGCTGACGTTCCGCCTGCGCAGCCGGACCTCGGACCAGTTCATGACGGCCTCCCGGGCGTTGCCCCCGGCTGTGATTGCCGTCCTGCTGATGAGCGAATTCATCGGCGCCAAATCGACGGTCGGCACCGCACAGGAAGCCTTCAATTCCGGGTTCGCCGCCAGTTGGTCGGTGTTCGGCGCGTCGATCGGCTTCTTCCTGTTCGGGCTGTTTATGGTCAAGCGGCTCTACAATTCAGGCGAATACACGATCTCCCAGGCGATCGCCCAGAAGTACGGCCGCTCGACCATGCTGACCGTGTCGCTGATCATGATCTACGCGCTGCTGCTGGTGAACGTCGGCAACTACGTCAGCGGCGCCGCGGCGATCGCGACGGTGCTCAAGATCAACTTGCCCGCCGCGATGTGCCTGATCGCGGTGGTCAGCACATTCTACTATGTCTTCGGCGGCTTGAAGGGCGTTGCCTACGTCACCGTCCTGCACAGCATCGTCAAGGTCATCGGCATCGCGCTGATCCTGGGCGTGGCCCTCTATGCCACTGGCGGCATCAGCCCGATGGTCCAAGGCTTGCCGGCGCAATATTTCACCTGGGACGGCGCCATCGGCGGTTCGACGATCGCCGCCTGGACCATCGGTACGGTCGGTGCGATCTTCTCGACGCAATTCATCATGCAGGCGGTATCGTCCGCGAACAACGCGCGCGACGCGCGACGCGCCACCTTCTATTCCGCGGCCTTGTGCCTTCCGCTCGGCGTCGCACTGGGCCTGATCGGCGTCTGCGCGAAGTTTCTCAATCCGACGATGAACAGCCTCTATGCGCTGCCCATGTTCATGCAGGGCATGAATCCGTTGCTCGCCGGATTGGTCACGATCTCGCTGATCGCCTCGGCGTTCGTGAGCGTCAGCACTGTCGCGCTCGCCATCGCGTCGCTGGTCATGCGCGACTTCTACATCCCGCGCTTCAAGCCCGAGCCCGCACAGGAGCTGAAGGCGACCCGGATCATTTCGCTGATCATCGCCTTCGTGCCGCTGATCTGCGTCTTCTTCGTACCGGAGATCCTGAAGCTGTCCTTCTTCACCCGCGCGCTCAGGCTGTCGATCGGCATCGTCGCGGTGATCGGCTTCTATGCCCCGCTGTTCCGCAGCGGCAGGGGCGCCACGCTGGGGCTGCTGGTGGCCGCCGTATCCACATCCGTGTGGTACCTGCTCGGCAACCCCTATGGCATCGACAACATGTATGTCGCCGCGCTCACGCCGATCCTGGTGATGATGGTCGAGCGCGCCATCACTTGGCCAAATCGACCCGTCGGCGCCGAGCGGGTTGCCGGAGGAAACCTTTCATGATCGCCACGCTCGCCCCTACACCCGCCCCGAGCCTGCTTGCGCAAAAGGACGGGATCCTGCGGCCGGCGGAGGCCGATCCGGCGCGGCTCGAGGCCTATCTGCCCTCGCCATGCGTGCAGAACCATGCCGCGAACATCATGCCCTTGCCGGGCGGCGATCTCGCCTGCGTCTGGTTCGGGGGCACCCAGGAAGGCATCCCGGATATATCGGTATATTTTTCCCGTCTCGCCGCCGGCGATGAGCGCTGGTCCGACGCGGTCCGGCTCTCCGACGATGCGGCCCGGTCGGAACAGAACCCGATCCTGTTTCCGGCACCGGACGGGCTGCTTTGGCTGCTCTGGACCGCACAGGTTTCCGGCAACCAGGACACCGCCATCGTCCGCCGCCGCGTCTCCGCCGACAACGGCCGGAGCTGGGGCGAGATCGAAACGTTGTTCGACACGGTCGGGCGTTCCGGCGTGTTCGTGCGCCAGCCGCCGGCCGTGCTGGACAACGGCGACATCCTGCTGCCGATCTTCTATTGCCACGGGCGACCCGGGGAAAAATGGGTCGGCAGCTACGACACCAGCGCGGTTCGCATTTCGGCCGATGGCGGCCGTACCTGGCGGGAGCATGAGGTGCCGCACAGCACCGGCTGCGTGCATATGGATGTCTCTCAGCTCGTGGACAGCACGCTTCTCGCCCTGTTTCGCAGCCGGTGGGCCGACAACATCCATTCCAGCCGGTCGAACGACCGGGGCCGCACCTGGTCGGCCCCGATTGCGACCGACCTGCGGAACAACAATTCCTCGATACAGTCCACCCGGCTGGCCAACGGCCATCTGGCACTGTTGTTCAACGACACGAATGCGGAAGGTGTCGTCGAACGCCGCGCCTCGCTCTATGACGATATCGAGGACGATTCAGGTTTGAAGGAGCCGGATGCCAAGCCGGGCGAACGGCAGGCGGTCTGGGGCGTGCCGCGGGCACCGTTGACGCTGGCGCTGTCGGAGGATGGCGGGCGAAGCTGGCCGCGCAAGCGCAACCTCGAAGTCGGCGACGGCTACTGCATGACCAACAATTCGCGCGAGCAGCTGAATCGCGAATATTCCTATCCCTCGATCAAGCAAGGCCCCGACGGCGCGCTCCACATCGCGTTCACCTACTTCCGGCAAGCCATAAAATACGTGCGCGTCGCCGAGGACTGGGTGGGGCATGGTGACGACCGCTAGCCGGGCGATGGCGCCGCCGGACCAGCCGATCGGATCGTCAGGTCCCCGGCATGCCCTGGTCACGGGGGCCAGTTCCGGTATCGGTGAGGCCGTCGCGATGCGCCTGCTGGCGGACGGATGGGCGGTGACGGGGTTGAGCCGCAGGCCTCCCGGCGTCCACGCGCCCGGCGTCACCCATCGCGCGCTCGACCTGGCGGTTGCCGACGCATCGGCGATCCGGTCGGCGCTCGACGGGCGGCCGGCCGTCGATGCCCTGGTCCATGCGGCGGGGTTGCTGCGCGTCGGCGCGCTCGGCACGCTCGACCGCGAGGCGGGAACGGCGATGTGGCGGCTGCATGTCGAGGCGGCCTCGCTCCTGGCCGACGCGGTGGCACCCCGCATGGCGCAAGGCGGTCGCATCGTGCTGATCGGCAGCCGTGTCGCTGCCGGGGCGGCCGGCCGGAGCCAGTACGCCGCGAGCAAGGCGGCACTGGTCGGCCTGGCGCGGTCCTGGGCGATCGAGCTCGCCCCGCGCGGCATCACCGTCAACGTCGTCGCGCCGGGGGCGACCGAAACGCCGATGCTGCTGGATCCGGCACGGGTCTCGTCGCCGCCGCATCGACCGCCGATCGGCCGGTTCATCCAGCCGGCGGAGGTAGCGGCACTCGTGGCATTTCTGCTCTCTCCGGACGCTGGCGCCATCACCGGCCAACAGATCGTCGTGTGCGGCGGCGCTTCGCTTTAGCGGTTCTTGCAGGCTGTTTTTCCAAGACGGGGCCGGGGGGCAAAGACGCCCCGCCACTTGATCGAGATCAAAACCAATGGCGACTGTGCACTGCACAATCGCGATCTCATCAAAGAGGGAGCGGTCGCATGGATGGCTTGAATTCACAGACGTTGCGTGATCCCCAGGCGGCCGCCGTCCCCGGCGTAGCGCCACCGTCGCTCGACACGGTCCGCCGGCCGGCGTTGCGCGACCTGGATCGGATGTTCCATGCCGGCGAGGCGCGACTGACCTCGGGCCTGTCGCCGGTCGGTCTCTGGCTCGCCTATGCCGATTGGGCGCTCAACCTCGTCAACGCTCCGTTCCGCCGGGCGGAGCTGGCCGGCACGGCGATCAAGCAGGGTCGGCGAATGCTCGAAGCGGCGACGGGCCGGCATGTCGTCGACCCGCTGCCGGCGGACCGTCGCTTCCGCGATCCGGCGTGGCAGCAGCCGCCCTATGCCTTTCTGCACCAGGCATTTCTGCTGATGGAGGAATGGTGGGCCGAGGCCAGCGACGGCGGCGAGGCCGTCGGCCGCCATAATGCCCAGGTCGTGTCGTTCGGCATCCGCCAATGGCTGGACATCTTCTCGCCGTCGAACCTGCCCTGGCTCAATCCCGAGGTCATGGCGGAAACGGTGAAAACCGGTGGCGGCAACATTCCGGCCGGCCTCACGAACCTGCTCGAGGACATGCGGCAGAAGGTGACCGGCCAACCGCTCGCCAAGCCGGTCTATGCGGCCGGCGAAACGCTCGCCGTCACGCCGGGCAAGGTCGTGTTCCGCAACGCGCTCATCGAACTCATTCAATATAGCCCGACGACCGAGACGGTCCGGCCCGAGCCGATCCTGATCGTGCCGGCCTGGATCATGAAATATTACATCCTGGACCTGTCGCCCCATAACTCGCTGATCCGCTTCCTGGTCGGCCAGGGCTACACGGTGTTCGCGATTTCCTGGCGCAACCCGGGCTCCGGGCAACGCGATCTTTCCATGGACGACTACCGCACCCTGGGGCCGATGGCGGCGCTGGACGCGATCGGGCAGGTCTGCGGCCCGGTGCCGGTCCACGGCTGCGGCTATTGCCTGGGCGGCACCTTGCTGTCGATCACGGCAGCGGCGATGGCGCGCGACGGCGACGAGCGGCTGGCCAGCGTGAGCCTGCTCGCGGCCCAGACCGATTTCACGGAGGCGGGCGAGTTGCAGCTGTTCATCAGCGACAGCCAGCTGGCCTTCCTCGACGACGTCATGGCCGAGAGCGGGACATTGGACAGTGCCCAGATGGCCGGCGCGTTCCAGATGCTGCGTTCGAACGACCTGGTCTGGTCGCAGGCGATCAACAGCTACATGCTGGGCCGCCACACCGAGGCGAACGACCTGATGGCATGGAATGCCGACGGCACCCGCATGCCGGCGCGGATGCATTCCGAATACCTGCGTCGGCTGTTCCTGAACAACGAGCTGGCCGAAGGCCACTTCATCGCCGGCGGCAAGCCGGTGTCGCTGACCGACATCCGGGTGCCGTTCTTCGTCATCGGCACCGAGGCCGACCATATCGCGCCCTGGCATTCGGTCTACAAGGTCCACCTGCTGAACCCGGGGGAAATCACCTTCGTCCTGACCTCGGGCGGCCACAACGCCGGCATCGTCAGCGAACCCGGCCATGCCCACCGCTCGTTCCGCCTCGGCAGCCACGCGGCCGGCGATCGCTATGTCGACCCTGACGAATGGGCCGTCACGGCCGAACGGCGCGACGGATCCTGGTGGCCGGTCTGGACCGATTGGCTGGATCAGCGCAGCGGCCCGGTTCAACCGCCGCCGCGGCTCGCCGACGGTCCCGCGGCACCCGGCAGCTACGTGCTGGAAAAGTGAGCGCGCTCATGGAGTTGAACGCAGCACCTCGCGATCCGATGATCGAGAATCGCACCTTCGACGAAATCGTGGTCGGCGACAGCGCCAGCAGCGAGCGGACCTTGACGCAGCAGGATATCGACCTGTTCGCCGTCGTGTCGGGCGACGTCAACCCGGCCCACATGGATCCGGCCTATGCCGAGACGGACCTGTTCCACAAGATCATCGTCCATGGCATGTGGGGCGGCGCGCTGATCTCGGCCGTGTTCGGCACCCGGTTGCCGGGACCGGGCACGATCTACTTGTCGCAGGACCTGCATTTCCGCGCGCCGGTCGCGATCGGCGACACGATCACCACGACGGTGACGGCGCGGGAAAAGAAGCCGGAGAAGCACCGCATCATCTTCGACTGCGTCTGTACCAACCAGGCGGGCCACGCGGTCATCACCGGCACGGCCGAAGTCCAGGCGCCGACCGAGAAGGTTCGACGCCCGCGCATCGAACTGCCCGAAGTCCGTTTGAGCAGGCATGAGCGCTTCCGTGCCCTGCTGATCCGTACGGCCGGCCAGCCGCCGGTGCCGATCGCGGTCGCACACCCGTGCGATGATCTCTCGCTGGGCGCCGCGGTCGAGATGGCGAAGGCGGGGCTGGTCGTGCCGATCCTGGTCGGGCCGGCGGCGAAGATCCGCGCGGTCGCGACTGCCGCCGGGATCGATATCTTCGCCTATCGTATCGTCGACGTACCGCACAGCCATGCTGCCGCGGCCATGGCCGTGGCGCTGGTGCGCTCCGGCGAGGCGGCGCTGCTGATGAAGGGCTCGCTCCATACCGACGAGCTGATGCACGAGGTGGTGGCGCACGACACGGGCCTGCGGACCGAACGGCGCCTCAGCCATGTCTATGTCATGGATGTGCCCTCATATCCTCGGCCGCTGCTGATCACCGACGCGGCCCTCAACATCGCGCCGACGCTCGAGGAAAAACGCGACATCATCCAGAACGCCATCGACCTGGCCCATATCATGGGGACCGAACTGCCCAAGGTCGCAATCCTGGCGGCGGTCGAGACGGTCAATCCGCTGATGCGCTCGACCCTGGACGCGGCGGCGCTCTGCAAGATGGCCGACCGGGGCCAGATCACCGGCGGCCTGCTCGACGGGCCGCTCGCCTTCGACAATGCGGTCAGCCCGGCGGCGGCCAGACAAAAGGGCATCGTCTCGCCGGTCGCCGGCCAGGCCGACATCCTGGTCGTGCCGGACCTGGAGGCGGGCAACATGCTGGCCAAGCAATTGTCCTTCCTGGCCGGCGCCGATGCGGCCGGCGTCGTCATCGGCGCGCGCGTGCCGATCATCCTGACCAGCCGTGCGGATTCCGAGCGCACGCGCATCGCATCCTGCGCCATCGCCGTGCTCATGGCGCGCGCCGGAGCCGTCTGATGCCCAACGCTATCCTTGCTCTCAATGCCGGTTCCTCCAGCATCAAGTTCGGCCTGTTCGAAATTACCGATACTCCGCACCGGATCGCGCGGGGCGAAATCGGGGGCATCGGTACGGCGCCGCATTTCGTCGCCCGCGATGCCGGCGGCGCGATCATCGGGGAGCGGCGCTGGCCCGACGCGTCGGCAAACCACGAAGCCTTGCTGGGCGGCCTGCTGGAATGGATCGAAGCCCACCTGGGCCAGGACACGCTCGTGGCCGTCGGACATCGGGTCGTGCATGGCGGCCGGGATTTCACCGGCCCGGTGCGGCTCGACGACAAGATGCTGGCGGCGCTCGACCTGCTGACACCGTTGGCGCCATTGCATCAGCCGCACAGCCTGTCGCCGGTGCGTGCGCTCATGGCGGTCAAACCGGGCCTGCCCCAGGTCGCCTGCTTCGATACGTCGTTTCACCACACGCTGCCGGCGGTCGCGACCCGTTTCGCCTTGCCGCGGGCGTACGAAGCCGAGGGCATCCGGCGCTACGGCTTCCATGGCCTGTCCTACGAATATGTCGCCGGCGCTCTGCGCCGGACCGCGCCTTGGGTCGCGAGCGGTCGGGTGATCGTCGCCCATCTGGGCAATGGCGCCAGCCTGTGCGCGATGCGCGATGGCATCAGCATCGATACGACGATGGGCTTCACGGCCCTTGATGGGCTGATGATGGGCACCCGCTGCGGCACGATCGATCCGGGCGTCATCCTCTATATGCTGCAGCAGAAGCGACTTGCCGCCGCCGAGGTCGAGACTTTGCTCTATCAGCGCTCCGGCCTGCTCGGCGTCTCCGGCCTTTCCAGCGATATGCGGGTGCTCCTGGAGAGCTCGACGACGGAGGCGCGTGAGGCGATCGAGCTGTTCGTGTTCCGGATCGCGCGCGAGGCGGCAGCGTTGGCCGGCTCGCTCGGTGGGTTGGACGGCTTCGTCTTCACCGCCGGCATCGGTGAGCATGCCGCCGAGATTCGCGCGGCGGTCTGCGCGCGTCTCGCCTGGTTGGGAGTCGCGGTGAGCCGTGCCGCCAACACCATCCACGCCGACCGGATCAGCACCCGCGAAAGCCGTGTCGAGGTTCGGGTGATCCCGACCGACGAGGAAGCCATGATCGTGCGTCACACATTGGAGACGATATGACCGACCTCGCCCAGATCGCGCCGATCGTCGACCTGCGCGGCAAGCGCGGGCTGATCGTCGGCATCGCCAACGAGCACAGCATCGCCACGGGCTGCGCCCAGGTCTTCGCGGCCGCCGGCGCCACGCTCGCGGCCACATATCTGAACGCCAAGGCTGAAAGCTACGTCCGCGCCGTGACCGACATGCTGCCCTGTCCGCTGGTACTGCCGTGCGACGTGCGCGAGCCGGGCGCGCTGGAATCCGTCTTCGAGCGGGTGCACGCAGAATGGGGCAGCCTGGATTTCCTGCTGCATTCGATCGCCTTCGCCCCGACGGACGACCTGCACGGTCGGGTCACGGATTGCTCGGCGACCGGCTTCGGCGTCGCCATGGACGTGTCGTGCCATTCCTTTATCCGCATGGCGCGGCTGGCCGAGCCGCTGATGGCCGAAGGCGGCTGCCTGCTGGCCGTGACCTTCTATGGCTCGGCCCGGGTGGTCGAGCATTACAACCTGATGGGCCCGGTCAAGGCGGCGCTGGAAAGCACCGTGCGCTATGTGGCATCCGAGCTGGGGCCGAAGGGCATTCGCGTCCATGCCGTCTCGCCCGGCCCGATTCGCACCCGCGCCGCCAGCGGCATCGACCGGTTCGATACCTTGCTGGAACAGGCGGCCGCCCGGGCGCCGGAGCATCAGCTGGTCGATATCGTCGATGTCGGCAATCTCGCGGCCTTCCTGGTCAGCGATGCCGCCCGGCACATCACCGGGACGATCATCCCGGTCGATGGCGGCCAGCACCTGCTCGCGTGAGGCGGGCGGCCGGTGGTCGAACACCACTGGCCGCCCCTTCTTGCTATTGCGCCTTGAACTCCTCGTAATATTGATCCGCCATTGCCCGCAGCGCACGTCCGATGCTGGCGTATTGATATTCGTTGAGATTGGCGAGCGACACGCGGCCGGCCGGCTGTTTCGTCCCGAAGCCACGACCGGGTAACAGCACGATGCCGGTCTCGTCGGCGATACGGAACAGCAGGTCGCCGGCACTGAACTTTTCGCGGACCCAGGCAGCGAACTTGGCGCCATGAAGCTTCAGCGAAATATCCTCGAGGTCGAGCAGCGTATAGTAATCCACCGCATTCGGATCGGCCACGACCGGCAGCCCCAACTCGCGATAGAGCGCCGCTTCGCGCCGGCGGATCAGCTTCTTCAATTCGGCCTTGTAGCCGTCGCTCTCGTCCATGAGCGCGAAGAGCGCGAACAACACCATCTGCACCTGCTGCGGCGTCGAGAGGCCGGCCGTGTGGTTGAGTGCCACGGTGCGGCTGTCTGCGACGAGCCGATCGATGAAGCTCAAGGTCCGCACATCCGGCACGATCGAGCCATAGCGCCGGTCGAGCGTCCGTTTCGCCGTCTCGGGCAGCGCCGCCAGCTTCCGGTCGAGCACGTTCTGCTTGTGGGTGGCGATGACGCCCAGGCGCCAGCCGGTCGCGCCGAAATATTTCGAGAAGGAATACACCAGGATCGTGTTCTGCGGGCAGATCGCGAACAGCGAGCGGAAATCGTCGGCGAAGGTGCCATAGACGTCGTCGGTCAGGATGATGAGGTCCGGCCGATGGTCGCGGACGATCGACGCCAGCTTCTCCAGGCTGCGGTCATCCATCTTGACCGAGGGCGGATTGCTCGGGTTGACGCAGAAGAACACCTTGATCGCGGGGTCCTTCAGCTTGTCCAGCTCGGCATCGGGATATTGCCAGCCCTGGGCCGGATCGGCGTTGATCGCGACTTCCTGCAGCCCGTATTCATCCAACTGCGGGATCTCGATATAGGGCGTGAAGACCGGCATGCCGATTGCCACCTGGTCGCCCCGCGTGACCAGGCCGTTCTGCTTCAGCGTGTCGAAGATATAGGTCATCGCGGCCGTGCCGCCCTCGACCGCGAACAGATCGACGCTGTCGGTCGGCAGGGATCCGCCGATCATCTCTTTCACGATGTACTGGCGGACGATGTCCTCGCTGACCTTCAGCATCCGTGGCGGAACGGGATAGGTGCTGCCCAGGACGCCTTCGACCATCTCATGCAGGAAGGCCGAAGCCGACAGGCCCAATTGGTCGCGCACGTAGCTGAGCGCGCGGGCCATGAAGACGACGCCGTCCTGGTCGCGATGCTCGGCGGTGAAGCGCTCGAACCGGCCCTCGATGCCCTCGATCTGGGGCAGGCCACCGACGCCGTTCGGCATGTAGGAGAACGAGAGTTCCGCCTCCGCCGTGGCGAACAGCCCCAGGTGGAAGAAGGCGCGGCGCGGCAGCGTCGCCAGGAAATTCGGGTTGCCCCGGCCGGCATTCAGCATGAGCCGGTTCTGCTTGCCCTGGGCCAGCTTGATCAATTCATCCTTCAGCTCGAACGGGCTGAGCTTGGCGAACTGGCGATAGTCGGTCTGGCTCTGCTTCTGAACGGTCATCTTGCGTCTCCTATCTACGCCAGGGCCACGACGAGCGGGCCGAGCAGGGTGAGAAAGACGTTCGCCAGCGCGTAGGTGATCGCGAAGGGCACGGTGGGAATGGAGTTTCCGGCCTTGTCCAGGACCTCGCCAAAGGCGGGGTTGGCGCTGCGCGAGCCGGCAAGCGCACCGGCGAAGATCGCCGTATTGCCGTAGCGGAGCACGTAACGGCCGACGAGCATGGTGAGCAGCAGCGGCAGGATCGTGACCGCGACACCGATCAGGAAGATCGACACGCCGCTGGTGGCGATGGTGGTGACCGCCTGCCGGCCCGACTGCAGGCCGACCACGGCGACGAACCCCGCCAGGCCCAGGTCGCGCAGCAGGGTCGATGCCGCCGTGGGCATGTTGCCGATCGCGACATGCCGGCTGCGATACCAGCCGAAGGCGAGACCGGACAGCAGTGCGCCGCCGCCGCTGCCGAGCGTCAATGGAATGGCGCCGAGCCGCACGACGAGGAGCCCGATGGCGAGGCCCACGACCAGACCCAGGCCATGAAACACGAAATCGGTCTTGTCGCTGGGCAGGATCAGGGTGCCGACCAGCTTGGCGGCGCGTTGCACATCCTCGGCGGTGCCGTAGAGCGTGACGACGTCGCCGGCCGCGATTTTCGTGTCGGGGACCAGCGGCAGCGCGGTGCCCGCCCGGTTGACGGCGACGACATAAATGCCGTGGCGCAGCGCGCCGGCCGTCGCCTGCCGGATCTGCTCGATGGTCTGGTCAGCGAAGTCCTTGTTGGCGATCGCGATATCGCGCGTCACCATGGTGATCGCCATGTCGTCGGATGCCGGCAGTTCCGGCCCGAGGCGTTCGGCGCAAGCGACGACACCGGCCCGGCGGCCGACGACGAGCACGATGTCCTGGGCCTGGAGCGCCAGTCCCGGTCCGACGCCGACCGTCGCCCCGTTGCGTTTGACCCGCTCAATGGTGATCGTGCCATCCGCTTCGATCTTGCCTATGGTCTGGCCACCCCCCTGCTCGATACGGAACAGCCGGCCGACCAGATCCGAGAGTGCGGGCTGTTCGCCGACGCCATAGACCGCACTTCCGGCGAGCAACGCTGCCTGGGCCTCGATCGCATCGTCGCGGATGCCGCGGCCGGTCAGCCAGGGCAGCACATTGACGCACATGATGATCGCGCCGAACGAGCCGAAGATGTAGGTGACGGCATAGCCGACCGCGACATTGGCCTGCAGGTGCTGGACCTCGTCGGCGGCGAGCCCCAGCTTGGCGATGGCGGCGCTGGCCGTGCCGATGATCGCCGATTGGGTCAGCCCGCCCGCGGCGATGCCGGCGGCCAGTCCCTTGTCGAGACCGAACATCCGGGCCAGCACGACGACGGTCGCGAGGCCGCTCAGGGCCAGAACGGCAGCCATGGCGATCTCGCGCAGCGACTGACGGCCGAGCGAACGGAAGAATTGCGGACCGCTCTCATAGCCGACCGCATAGATGAACAGCGCGAACAGGACGGATTTGACGCCGCTGTCGATCGAGATGCCGACCTGGCTGATGACGCAGGCAACGAGCAGCGATCCGGCAACGCCGCCCAGCTGGAACTTGCCGAAATGGAATTTGCCGACCCAGTAGCCACCGGCGAGAGAGAGGAAGAGCGCGATTTCGGGCGCCTGATTTAAGAGAGAATGCAGCCAGGGCATGATTCTCGGGTCCTCTCGATGGGAGTGAAGCTCAGGGTGTGATCGCGACCTTGAGCACGCCGTCGCGCTGGTGGCCGAACAGCTCGTAGGCCGCCTCGATCTGGTCGAGCTTGAAGCGGTGGGTGACCAGCGGCTTCAGATCGATCCGGCCCGACGCGATGACCGACATCAGGCGGCGCATCCGTTCCTTGCCGCCCGGGCAGAGCGTCGTCACGATCTTCAGGTCGGCCAGGCCGGCCGCGAAAGGCGCCAACGGAATGGTGAGGTCGGTCGAATAGACGCCGAGGCTCGACAGCGTCCCGCCCGGGCGCAGGACGCGCAGCGCCGCTTCGAAGGTGGTTTGGGTGCCCAGGGCCTCGATCGCGACATCGACGCCGCGCCCTTCGGTCAGGCGCATGATCTCTTCGACCGGGTCGACGGCGTTGAAATCGACCGTGTGGCTGGCGCCCAATTTGGACGCCGCGGCGAGGCGGGCCGGTACGCTGTCGACGGCGATGATCATGGTGGCGCCACGCAACTTGGCGCCGGCCGTGGCGCACAGGCCGATCGGCCCCTGGGCGAACACGACGACCGTGTCGCCGATGCGGATTTCGCCACTCTCGGCGCCGCTGAAGCCGGTCGACATGATGTCGGGGCACATCAGCACCTCTTCGTCGGTAAGGCTGTCCGGCACTGCCGCGAGGTTGGCCATGGCGTCGGGCACCAGCAGATATTCGGCCTGGCAACCGTCGATGGTATTGCCGAACTTCCAGCCGCCGGCGGCCTTGAAGCCGTGCCTGGTACCGGCGCCATCCTGGCTGGCGCAGCCGCACAGGCAGGCGGCACTGTAGCCGCTGGGCGTGATGGCCCCTGCGATGACGCGCTGGCCCTCGTGAAAGCCTTCGACCGCGCTGCCCAGCCGCTCGATGATGCCGACCGGCTCGTGTCCGATGGTCAGCCCCCGCGCGACCGGATATTCGCCCTTCAGGATATGGAGGTCGGTGCCGCAGATCGTCGTCGTCGTGATGCGCAGCAACGCGTCGAGCGGACCCACTTCCGGGATCGGCTTGTCGTCGAGCACGATGCGTCCGGGTTCCGCGAAGATCGCCGCCTTCATCTTGGCCATGCCTGCCTCCTGTCGAAGATCGGCGTCATGAAGGCGCCGGCGGCAATCGCCTGTCCTTGATCCGGATCAAGGAGATGTGCCGCCGCGGCGGGTACCCGCACGTGCTACAAGGATGCGACGTTCCGCATGCGCTCACATGTTTTCGCGATCGGAGCACGATATTGGCCTCGAAACCCCTGGATCCCTCGATGCCGGTCGATGAGGACAAAGAGAGTCAGCTCGCGCTCGAGGCGGGCGGGACCGGGACATGGCATTGGGACTTCGCCAGCGGCACGATCCGCCTGTCCGGGCGCTCCCGCGGCTTGCTGGGGGCCCGCCGATCGTCCCTGCAATTCCAGGAATTTCTGGCGCATGTCCACCCGGACGACCGTGAGGGCGTCGATCGCGCCTTGCAGGCGGGCGTTCGGGATGGCCAGGAACACGACATTGATTTCCGCATCGTCGTCGACGATGACTCGGGCCGCTGGCTTCGCATGCGGGGGCGCCCTTTCGCCGATGGCGATCATCCGGTCGAGAGCCGGGGCATCCTGATCGAAATCGCGCGGCGCAAGGCGGTCGAGCTGGCCAACAGCCGGCTGGCCGCGATCGTCGCCTCGTCGGACGATGCCATCATCGGCAAGACGCTCGACGGCATCGTCACCGATTGGAACCGTAGCGCCGAGACTATTTTCGGCTATTCCGCCGCCGAGATGATCGGCAGCTCGATCTCGATCCTGATGCCGCCGGGGCAGGAGGACGAGACTGCCGCCATCCTCGACCGCATCCGGCGCGGCGAGCGGGTCGACCATTTCGAAACGCGCCGGCGCCGGAAGGACGGCCAGATCATCGACGTCTCGCTGACCGTCTCGCCGGTCTGGGACAATGACAGCCACTTCCTGGGTGTCGCCAAGGTCGCGCGCGACATCACCGCCGCCAAGCGGTCGCTGACCGCGCTCGCCGAGCGCGAAGCCCATCTGCAGTCGGTGCTGGATACCGTGCCCGATGCCATGGTCGTCATCGACACGGTGGGCATCATGCAGTCGTTCAGCGCCACGGCCGAGCGGCTGTTCGGCTATACCGCAGCAGAGGCGATCGGCCGGAACGTCAGCATCCTGATGCCCGAGCCCTATAAGAAGCAGCATGACGGTTACCTCGATCACTACATGACCACCGGCGAGCGCCGCATCATCGGGCTCGGCCGCCTGGTCGTGGGCCAGCGCAGGGACGGCTCGACCTTTCCGATGGAGCTGTCGGTCGGCGAGATGCGGTCGGGCGATCGGCGCTTCTTTACCGGCTTCGTGCGCGACCTGACCGAGCGGCAGCAGACCCAGCGCCGGTTGCAGGAGCTACAGGCCGGCGTCATCCACATGTCGCGCTTCACGGCTCTGGGCGAGATGGCCTCGACGCTCGCCCACGAACTCAATCAGCCGCTGACGGCGGTCGCCAGCTATCTGAAGGGCTGCGGGCGGCTGCTCGACGGCAACCAGCCGGACGATCTGCCGGCGGTGCGCGATGCGATCGACCGGGCGGCAGAGCAGGCGCTCAGGGCGGGGCAGATCATCCGCCGGCTGCGCGAATTCGTGGCGCGGGGCGAAAGCGAGCGGCAGGTCGAGAACTTGGCCAAGCTGATCGAGGAGGCGAGCGCGCTCGCCCTGATCGGTGTCAAGGAAACCGGGGTTCGGACATCGCTGGCGTTCGACGATCGGGTCGAGTCCGTGCTCGCCGACAAGGTCCAGATCCAGCAGGTGCTGCTCAACCTCATTCGCAACGCGGTCGAGGCGATGCAGGAAACCACGGTACGGCAGCTGACGATATCCACCCGCAAACTCGATGACGAAACCGTCGAGATCAGCGTGGTGGATACCGGCCCCGGCATCGCGCCCGACGTGGCTCAGCAGCTGTTCAAACCGTTCGTCACCACCAAACGACAAGGCATGGGGGTCGGATTGTCGATTTCCCGCACGATTATCGAGGCCCATGGCGGCCGGATCTGGGCCGAACCCAACCCGGGTGGCGGCACGGCATTCCATCTGACGCTCCGCACGGTCGGCGAGGAGGGCGCGGTAGATGGCGAGTAGCGCGGTGGTGCATCTGATCGACGACGACGAGGGCGTGCGCCAGGCGGTGGCGTTCCTGCTGAGCAGTGCCGGCCTGGCGGTACGCGTTCATGAATCGGCAGTGGCCTTTCTGGACGCGCTGCCATCGCTGCAGCCGGGCTGCATCGTCAGCGACGTGCGGATGCCGGGCATGGACGGGCTGGAGCTGCAGCGTCGGCTGAAAACACTGGGCGTCACGCTGCCGATGATCATCATGACCGGCCACGCCGACGTCTCTCTGGCGGTGGAGGCGATGAAGGCGGGAGCCGTGGACTTCATCGAAAAGCCGTTCGACGATGACCTGATCCTGTCGGCGATCCGCGCTGCCCTCGACCTTTATGACAAGACCGGCTATCGCGAGACCGAGATCGCCCAGACCCAGGCGAAGCTGAAGTCGCTCTCGACCCGGGAGCGTGAGGTGCTGGACGGGTTGCTGGCGGGCCATCCGAACAAGACCATCGCCTATGACCTGGGTCTCAGCGCCAGAACGGTCGAGGTTCATCGCGCAAGCCTGATGACCAAGATGGGAGCGACCAGCCTGTCCGAGCTGGTGCGCATGTCGCTGATCGCGGGACTGTTGCCGTCCGGCTGATCCCCGGTTTTTGCGCCACATCAAAGCGCCCGCGGCAATTCGCTCGTACGGTCGACGTTCTGCATCTTCACAAAAAGGGCTCGGGAGAGCCGACGGAGCCCAGGGCAATGACCTCAAGACAGGACGTCGTCTTCGTCGTCGACAGCGATCTGGCCGTCCGCCAAGCCCTAAAATTCGTGCTCGAAGTCGAAGGCTTCGTGGTTCACCTCTGCGCAAGCGGACTGGAACTGGCAGCCCATCCCGACCTGCCTCGGGCGGATTGCCTCGTGATCGAGGACAAGATGCCGCTGACGAACGGCCGCTCGGTGCTGGATCGCCTGGTGGAGCAGGGTTTTCAAGGGCCCATCATCCTCATGACGAGCCATGTCACCGACAGCCTGCGTCGCCGCGCCGTTCTGGCCGGGGTGCGGCATGTGCTGGAAAAGCCGTTCCTGAACGGCGCGCTGGTCGACAGCATTCATGAAGTGCTCGGCCATCCGGCCCCGTCGATCTGACGGGCGCGTACGTAGAATCCCGTAGGATCAAACACAATATCCGATCGGCCTCTCCCGGCAGACAAAGAGCGCATCGCGTGACGTCTTCCAGGAGATTTCGATGTCCCTAGCCTTTGCGTTCCCGACGGATCGTCCCGCTATCGCCGTTCAGACGGCGGCAGCGCGGACGCCCTGGACAATGGAGACCGGCCTGTCCACCGTCGGGCCCGTGCTGCATTTCGTGCAGGACCAGGGCATCTATGGCGAGGGCGATGCTGCCGACGCGCTGTTCAAGGTCGTGTCCGGTGTCGTCAGAACCTGCAAGTTCCTCCGCGACGGCCGCCGGCTGATCGACGCCTTCCATGTCGCAGGCGACGTCTTCGGCGTGGAAGCGGGGGCCGACTACAGCTTCTCCAGCGAGGCGGTCTGCGATTGCACGGTGGTCTCATACCGCCGCCGCAGTCTCGAAGCGTCGGCCTCGAAGGATACCGGCCTGTCCCTCGACCTGTTTTCCTATGCGATGCGGAGCCTGGCACGCGCCCAGGTTCATGCGCTGCTGCTGGGTCGGCGCAGTGCGGTCGAGAAGGTGGCGGCGTTCCTGGTCGAATGGGCAACCCATTCGACCGATACCGACACTGTCATGCTGGAAATGGCGCGCCAGGACATCGCGGACTATCTGGGGCTGACGATCGAGACCGTCTCGCGCACCCTATCCCAATTCGAGCGCGACCGATTGATCGCGTTCTCCAGCCTGCGTCATATCCGCCTGACGGAGCCGGCAGTGCTTCGGGCTCTCAATTCCTGAGCCGACGATGGCGTCGAAATTTTTTGCTGGTCTCGGTCTCGGCCATTGCCTCCGGCTTCCTTTGCTTGAGCTCGCCTACGAACGAGATGCCGAGGCCAGCGCGCCCAGCCAGATGGCGACCGCCGCGGCCCCGCCATCGACGGTCCCCACGGCCCGATGGCCCAGGTATTGGGCACGCCCCAGGCGCGGGCTCATGGCGGCCGTCGCATCGGCCCCCTGCTTCGCTGCCATGGCCGCCGCACCCAGCGCCATGGTCGGACCCTCGGCAACACGGGCCTCAAAGGTATCCACGGCCGGCTGCAGGGCATCGATCATCGTCCTGTCGCCGGCGGTGGCGCCGCCCAGTTCCTTGATCGCATCGAGGCCGGCCCGGAAGGCCTTGGCCCAGTCGCCTTGTGTCGGTGCCGTCGCGCGCGGCAGGGTGCGGGCGGCGCGGATCAGGGCCGTCGCGTAGAATGGTCCCGAACTGCCCGCGATCGCGCGGCGCAAAGTACCGCCGATCTCGCACAATGCCGCCGGCGCGCTGACCCAGGTGCTGTCGGGAAGGGCCAGAAGCGCTTCCGCGCCGCGCCGCATGCTGATGCCCAGGTCGCCATCACCCGCGGCGCTGTCGAGCGCGGTCAGATGGTCTTCCGCCGCCAGCAGGGCTTGGGCTGCGGCCGCGACGAAGTCCCGGATTCGCCCGGCGCCCGCGACCTTCGGGAAATCGCCGATGGTCTCCGCAGATGCCGGAACAGGACGCATTTGTCGCGTAGCCGGCACGCGGCCGTCGCCGACCCAGGCCGGCGCCAGGGTCGGGGCATCCAGCAGGGCAAGGCGCGCATCGTCGAGCGACAGCACCGACAGCGAGCAGCCCGGCATTTCGAGTGCGGTCATGTAGGTGCCGGCAAATGCCCGCTCGACGGTGATCCCCCGTCGCCGCAGTTCGCTGAGCGCCCGGCGGGCGACGATCGCCAGCTCCATCGGCGGCGTTCCGCCCAGGTTGTTGACCAGCAGGGCGATCCGGGCGCCGGCGCTGAGACGGCGATCCTCGACCAGGGTCGTCACCAGCCGGTCGACGATCGCGTCGGCCGGCAGGGCCTTGGTCCGTTCGACGCCGCGTTCGCCGTGGATGCCGAGGCCGAGCTCGATCTCGTCCTCGCCGAGCGTGAAGCCGGGGGTTCCGACCGCCGGCACGGTGCAGGCGCCCAGCGACACGCCCATCGAGCCCAGGGCGCCGGCGGCCGCTTCGGCGATGTGCTTCACCTCTGCGCGGGACAGGCCGGCGGCCGAGGCGGCACCGGCGATCTTGTGGATCAGCACGGTGCCGGCGATACCGCGGCGACGAGCCGGCTCGACCGTGTCGCGTAGTGCCACGTCGTCGGCCACGACCACGACATCCGTCGGGATGCCCTCGGCGCTCGCCAGTTCGGCGGCGAGGCCGAAGTTCAGCCGGTCGCCGGTGTAGTTCTTGACGATCAGGATGGCGCCGGCCGGACCGGCGACGGCGCGGATGGCCGACAGCACGGCATCGACGCTGGGCGACGTGAAGACGTCGCCCGCCACTGCCGCGTGAAGCATCCCGGCGCCGACATAGCCGGTATGGGCCGGCTCATGCCCGCTGCCGCCGCCCGAGATCAGCGCCACCTGCCGCTGGGCGGAGGGCGGCAGGTCCGCCCGGACGATGACGTTCTCGGTTTCGAGCAGGGCCTGGCCCGGATGCAGGTCGGCTTGCCCCTCCAGCAGCTCGCGCACGACGGCGCGAGGATCGTTCACCAGTTTCTTCAATTCGCGAACCTCGCGTTCAGGCGGGGAGGTCGATTTCCGCGGTGCCGAAATCGGTGAAGGTGACCGTCACATGGTCGCCCGGTTTGGCGAACGGCATGCCGGTGCACGTTCCGGTCGTGATGACCTGGCCCGCCTTCACGCCCGTCGACTTGCGCAGTTCGTTTACCAGTGCTACGGCCGGCAGCAGCGGGTCGCCGGTCGGATGCTCGCCCCGCTTGCGCACGACCGTTTCGCCGTTGATCGCCAGGGTCACCTCCAGATCGGCGAGCGCATGGTCCCGCCAATCCGGCCGCACGGTGCCGACGACATAGACGCCGTTCGACATGCAGTCCGCCGTACGGTCCAGCACGGGAACGTCCGGATAATTGCGGAAGCGGGATGCGACGACCTCGATGCCGACCAGGGCGGTCACGGCCGCCATCACCTCTTCACGGCCGTATTCCTGGTCCCGCGAGGGCAGGGCGCGGTCGAACCGGAAGCCGATTTCCCCTTCGATGCCCAGCAGGGGCACCTGGCTTGCCTGCTTGGTCGCGGGGCTTTCCAACAGGCACGAACCGAGGATGATGCCGCGCGTCACCTGGCCTTGGGGAAGGGCGACCTTCCAGCCCGCGATCGTGTCGCCGAGTGCCGCTGCAGTCGCATCCTGGATCGCATGCGCCTCGGCCAGGTCCGCGGGCTTCGCTTCCGGCGGCAGTGCTTCAAGCCAGTCGCCGGTGCGGCGGGCCGCCACCAGCAGTTTCACGGCGGCGTCGATCGTCTGTTGGCTCATGTCAGCTTGCCTGTCCGATATCCAGAACGCGGATGGGCGCGCCATCCAGGAACGCAAGCGCATTTCAATGCCTTGCTCGAAGGAGACACGATAGACCTCGGCGGTGCCGTAGCCCAGATGCGGCGTCGGCACGGTGTCCGGTAAGGTGCGCAATGGGTGTTCGCGATCTCCGCGCAGCGGGCCAGACCCCCTTCCGGGTCGGCGCAACGCCCTGGCAGGGGGGCTTCCCTCATCCGCCAGCCGCATCCGCGAGCGATCGTTTCTCGATTCCCGGCATGTCGCCGATCCGCTCGACCAGGAAGTCGACCAGCAGCCGGATCCGGGCGATGCCGGTCCGCTCCGGAACGATCAGCATGCTCAGCGGCACGGACGGCAGCGAATAATCCGGCAGGATCGCTTCGAGCCGGCCGGCGATCACCAGATCGTCGACCAGCCATCGATGGGCCGGCGCAATGCCGCGTCCGGCGACGAGCGCATCGCGCGCGGCGAGCCCATGGTCGACCCGGAGGCGTCCGCCGAATGGCACCGCGTGGCGTTCGCCGTCGGGTCCCTGCAAGACGATCGTGTCGCTGCCCGCCACGTTCGACATCCTGATGCCCTCATGCCCCGACAAATCCTGCGGGACGATCGGCCGACCGCGGACGGCCAGATAGTCCGGTGCCGCGACCAACAGGCGCCGGCTTTGTCCGAGGACCCGCAACTTCATGGAGCTGTCGGGGATCGGACCCAGGCGAAGCGCGATATCCACGCCCTCGCGCACGAGGTCGATGCGCTCGTCGGTCAGGCTGAGGTCGATCCCGATATCGGGGTAGCGGTCCTGAAACGCGAAGATCATCCGGCTCGCGTGCAACACGCCGAACGCGGCTGTGCAGGATATCCGGACCGTGCCGGCCGGCGCGCCGCGCGTGCCCTGCGCTTCCTCGCCCGCCTGCTCGACCAGGCGCAGGATCTGGACGCAGTTGGCGTAATAGAGGCTGCCTTCGTGGGTCATCGTGACCCGCCGCGTGGTCCTGCTGAGCAAGGACACGCCGAGGGCTTCCTCGAGTTCGCGCAACTGGCGCGTTACCGTCGATTGCCCGATGCCGAGTTCGCGCGCGACCGCCGACAGGCTGCCGCGCTCCGCCACGCGCATGAAGGTCCGCATGCGCTCCAGCGTGACGTCGGATCTATCCATTATTCGGCATGATCTTATGCATTATCCTTATCTACCGGATCGTGTCGGCATTGCCTACCTCGAGGGTCGTTTCCCTTGACGGTGACCCATGAAAATCCTCCTCGTCTTCGCCCATCCCGAACCGCGCTCGCTCAATGGTGCGCTCCGCGATATCGCCGTTGCGGAACTTCAGAACCAAGGGCACGAGGTGCGGGTTTCGGACCTCTATGCCGATCGGTGGAAGTCCGAAGTCGATCGAGCCGACTTCCCCTCGCTGCCGCCGGATGCGCGATTCAAGCCTGCCGCGGCCTCCGGAGAGGCGTTCGCCGCCGACGCGCTGACCGGCGACGTCCGGGCCGAACAGGGGAAGCTCCTATGGGCCGACGTCCTGATCCTGCAGTTTCCGCTGTGGTGGTACGGCATGCCGGCGATCCTCAAGGGCTGGGTCGATCGCGTCTACGCCTACGGCTTCGCCTATGGCGTGGGCGAGCATAGCGATCGGCATTGGGGCGACCGCTTCGGCGAAGGCACCCTCGCCGGCAAGCGCGCCATGCTGCTGGTCACGACCGGCGGCTGGGAGACGCATTATTCCGCCCGCGGCATCAACGGACCGATCGACGACCTGCTGTTCCCGATCAACCACGGGATTCTCTATTATCCGGGTTACGACGTGCTGCCGCCGTTCGTGGCCTACCGGGTCGATCGTCTCGACCAGGCCGCTTTCGAACCCATTGCCAAACGCCTGCGCGAGCGGATGCGGACGCTCGCGACGACCTCGCCCATTCCCTATCGTCGGCAGAACGGCGGCGACTATCTGATCCCGAACCTGCAACTCCGTCCCGGCCTGGAAGATTTCGGGGCATCCGGTTTCGCGCTCCACCTGAACCGTGCAGGAACGGCCGGTTAGGGTAGGCAGGCATGGCCGCAGCCAGGTCATTTCCGACGAGCGCGCTCAGGGTGCCAGGCGCGTCAGCAACCGCTCGACCGTGGTGAGGCGCGCATCGAAATCGTCGAAGTTCCCGGGGATGACCAGGCGTTCCTCCTTGGCCTGGGCGGCGGGGACCAGTGGCCGGATGCGCTTCAGGACGGCGCCCATGGCCTTGGGCAGGGTCAGCGCGATGCCCTTCGGTCCCGCATCGACCTGACGGACGCCGGCGGCGGCGGCCAGGCTTTGCAGGCGGGTGCAGGTGAGCAGGGTCGATGCCGCGGCCGGCAGCGTGCCGAAGCGGTCCGCCAGCTCCTCCTCGAACGCGTCGATGTCGCCGATCTCATCCATCCGGGCAAGGCGGGCATAGAGATTGATCCGAGTAATCGCGTCCGGCACGTAGTCGGTCGGGATGGCGCCGGCTTCGCCCAGGTTCAGCACGGGTTTCGCCGCGGTCTCGACGCGTTCGCCCTTCGCCAAGGCCATGGCGCGGGACAGCAGCCGCTGATAAAGCGCCGCGCCGATCAGCTTCACGTGGCCGGCCTGCTCCTCGCCGACCAGGTCGCCGGCGCCGCGGAAGTCCAGGTCACGGGCGCTGATCGCCAGACCGGATCCCAGCCGGTCGAACGCCTCGAGCGTCGACAGCCGCGCACGGGTCGCCTCCGGCATCTCCTCGTCGGGATCGGCCAGCAGATAGGCGATGCCTTGGTTCCGGCCGCGCCCGACCCGCCCGCGCAACTGGTGCAGCTGGGCCAAGCCGAAACGGTTGGGATGCCAGACGAGCATGGTGTTGGCGCGGGGCACGTCGAGCCCGCTTTCGATGATGTTCGTCGCCAGCAGGACGTCGCCGTCGCCGTCGGCGAACCCGACCATGACCTCATCCGCCTGTTCTGCCGCCAGATCGCCATGGGCGATCTTCACGGCCAGCTCCGGAACCAGCTCCCTCAGCCGGCCGGCCATGGCGTCGATGTCCTCGATGCGCGGCACGACGAGGAAGCTCTGCCCGCCACGCCGCTTTTCGCGCAGCAGCGCGGTTCGGACCGTAGCGCCGTCGAACGGGACGAGGAAAGTACGGATCGGGCGGCGGCGCGACGGCGGGCTGGCGATGACGCTGACGTCCTGGATCCCGACCAGGGCGGATTGCAGGGTCCTGGGAATGGGCGTGGCGGTCATGGTCAGCAGGTGCCCGTGTCCGGCCAACGCGTGCAGCCGCTCCTTCGCAGCCGTGCCGAACTTCTGTTCCTCGTCGATGACCATCAGGCCCAGATCGGCGAAGGCGATGCTCTTTCCGGCCACGGCATGGGTGCCAACCACGATCCGCACGGCGCCCGACGCCAGGCCATCCCGGACGGCCCGGGCCTCGGTGGACGAAACGAGCCGAGAGAGCGGAGCGACCTCGATGCCGGTTCCGGCGAAACGGCGCTGAAAGGTCTGGAGATGCTGCCGTGCCAGCACGGTGGTCGGCGCCACGATCGCCACCTGTCGGCCGCCCAGGGCCACGGCGGCGGCGGCCCGCAAGGCGACTTCCGTCTTGCCGAACCCGACGTCGCCGCAGACCAGACGATCCATCGGCCGCCCGCTGGCCAAGTCATCGAGCACGGCTTCGATCGCAGCCGCCTGGTCGGGCGTCTCGGGATAGGCGAAGCGAGCGACGAACCGAGCGAATGGCTCCCTGGGCGGCACGATGGGCGGGCAGGAGGCCGCTGCCCGCGCCTTGGCCAGGGCCACCAGATGGCGAGCCGTCTCGTCGATCTGCCGGCTGACCTCCGCCTTGCGCTTCTGCCAGGTATCGCCCTTCAGGCGATCCAGGCCGACGGCATGTGCCCCGGCCCCATAGCGCCAGACGAGGCCGATCTCGTCGATCGGCACGAGCGCGCTGGTTTCGCCATGATATTCGATGCGCAGCAGATCGCGCTCGGTCCCATTCACCTCGACGAGTTCCAGATCGCGCAGCACGCCGACGCCGTGATCCTCGTGGATCACCACGTCGTCGATCCGGAAATCGGGGTCGGCGACCAAGGTCGGCCGCGCGCTCGCCCGGTCGACGAGGCGTCCGCCGAACACGTCCGATGCCGAGACGACCAGAAGATCCAGGCCGGCGTCGAGGAACCCGGCTTCGAGATCCGCGCCGAGCACGGCGATCGACCCTGCCGGGAGGGACAAGGCAGCATCCCAGCTCTCGACCTCGCCGGGGACCAGATCCAGCCCCCGGCGCACGGCCTTGGCCATCGCCCGCGTCTCTGCGGCCACGCCCGCCAGCACGACGCGCCGGCCTTCGGCCCGATGCCGCTCGACCAGCTCGCACAAGGCCCGTCCCGGGTTTCGCCGCGTGGCAAGGCCGATGACGGGTTCGATGGTTGTCAGGTCGAGGTCAATCGCCGCCCATCGCTCCAACGACGCGGCCAAATCCTCTTTCGACAGATAGAGGTCGCTCGGCGGCGGTGCCTTTTCTTCCCGGGCGCCCAGCGTGCGGCGGGCATCGAAGGCTTCGTCGATCTGCTCGCCGACCAGCTGCAGGCGCGACAGCGCTTCCGGATCTCGCGAGAACGCGGGCTTGGGGATCAGGTCAAACAGCGTCTGCAGCCCGCCATAGGCCTGCGCCAGACGGTGCTCATCCCCGGCAGCGCGGGCCGCTTCGCCCGACAGGATCAGTTCGGAGGCCGGCCCCAGGATCAATTCTTCGATTTCGTCTTCGGTCCGCTGCGTCGCCGGATCGTAGCGCCGCAGCTCGACGAGGGTGCCTGCCTCGTCGAGCGAGAGGCGAACCGGGCGCGCGGCATCCGCCGGAAAGATGTCGATGACCTCGCCGAACAGTGCGATCTCGCCCGGCTCGTCGACGCGGCTGTCCCCCCGATAGCCGGTCGCGTCCGCGAATGCCGCTAGCGCATCCCGATCGACCGATTGGCCCCGGCGGAGCGTCAGGAAGGCGTCGCTCACGATCGACGAAGGCGGCAGGCGTTGGACGATGGCGTCCGGCGAGGTGACGAGGACGAGCGGTCGCGACGGCTTGCGCGTGAGCACGGACAGCACGCTCATGCGTCGCCCCATCACGTCGGGCGACGGGGGCGCGCGGTCGTAGGGCAGGCAGTCCCAAGGGGGCAGCACCAGCGCCTCGGCCTGGGGTGCCAGGCCCCGCAAGGCCCGGCCGATCTCCTCGGCGCGGCGATCGCTCGATGCCAGATGGACGAGCGTTTCGCTTTCCGCCTGGGCATGACGGCGGACGAGCGCCGCCGCAACGGCCGCACTCGGTGGCTGACCGGAAGCGGCACCCGTCCGGCCGACCGGCGGGTGCGCCCCCGGCTGCAGGGCCTCGCCGCCCTTGGGACGCTCGGACATCGGCGCTATGTCCGGTCAGGCGGCAAGCGCATAGCGCCGGCAATGCTCGAGATAGGCGCGCTCGTGGGTCGCGACCAGATCGACGACGCTGGCCCACAGCCACGAGGGCGCGTCGAGGCTCTTCGAGCGGTTGCGCCGCAACTCGGCCAGCCAGGTGCTGCCGTCCAAAGTCCCCATCTGGCGCGCATGGGCGCGGCCGACCACGGTCGACAGGAAGCGGGCGAC
Source organism: Aliidongia sp. (assembly GCF_035943795.1). Lineage (NCBI taxonomy): Bacteria > Pseudomonadati > Pseudomonadota > Alphaproteobacteria > Rhodospirillales > Dongiaceae > Aliidongia > Aliidongia sp. The sequence goes on from NZ_DASZBY010000116.1 coordinate 44,282, forward strand.
GCTCATCGCCTCCTCCCGCGTCAGTCGCTCGAGATCCAGCTTCAGGTCCTGCGGCAGCAACTCCCGGATGAACACGGCCTTGTCCATGAGGCGGCGGGCCAGCATTCGGTCGCCCAGGAAGGGCGACATGTGCCGCGCGCCCTCGACCACGCGCTCACCATTGTCGCGTGGCATGGTGGCGCCCGGATGGCGCGGTGCTGCGGTGGCGATGGCTTCCTTGACGTCGACCAGGCAATGGCGCGCGTCCTTGCCCTTGCCGATCTCGACCAGGACGGCGAACCGCATCAGCCCCAGCGAACTGCAGCCCTTTTGCCAATAGGCGGCGTCCATGACCTTGATCGGGGCCGTGTCGTCGCGCTGGCGCAGTGATGTCATGAGCTTGTGCATGCCGTCTTCGGCGAACAATCGGTGGATCGCGTGCTTCTCGCCTGAAGCCAGCGGCCAGAACCGTTTGCCGAGCGGGATGGTCGGTTCGGTGCCCTCGATGCGCTCGTCCGCCAGATGTTTCCAGGACCGTCCAGCGGCCCGCCGCAGGGTCTGTTTCACCAGATCCGGCGCCGACCCGGTCGCGTCACCGTCGTCGAACGCCTCCTCGTAGCCTTCCATCATCTGCTCGAGCATATGTGCGGTCGTGATGCCGGGCAGATCGGAACCGCGGGCGGCCATCGCCAACGACAGGCCGAGTCGGACCAGGTCATGCGCTGGATTGCCGATCACGGTCTGGTCCAGGTCGCGGATCTGGATATCGATCAGCCCTTCCGCACTGGCGACCGGCCCCAGATTGCCGACGTGGCAATCGCCGCAGATCCAGACCGGCGGTCCGTCCGGCAACGAGGACCGGTCCGCCTGTTCGAGCCATTCGTAGAATTTCACGGTGCTGCCGCGGACATAGGCGTGGGCGGATTCGGCCATCTTGCCGTTTCGACGGGCCGTCAGCCGGCCCGACCGATCCTCCGGCCGCGCGGCTTGGTCTTCAGGCTTCGCCATGGGTCATGTCTCGTGATGCTGAAGCGGAAAACGCTGGAGACAGGTGAACCCTGCGGCAGGGCGGGGAGTTCCCGGGCGGCAAGGCCGGGGCGAAATGCTCGCCCCGGCCTGACGACTACTTCTTGCCGCGCGCTGCGGTGCTCTTTTCATGAGCACTGCCCGAGGCTTTGTGGGCGGCTTCGGAGTGCGAATGGGCCTTGGTCGAATGCTCGTGCGCGGCGTCCTTGTCGTCCTTGCCGTGATGCTCGGCTGCCTTGCGATGGGACTTCGCCGCTTCGTCGTGATGTTCCGCGGCCTTGGTATGATGGGTCTGAGCCATGGGTTCGTTCCTCCGAGGGTCTGGATCGCTCTGAACGGCGACACCAGCACAACCCGTCGACCCATGAATTGGCTGCGCGTATCCTGTAAAAAATCTCTGTTACCTGTTCTTCTATATTAGAAGAAGCGAAAATATATTCAAAATGGAGAGATATAGTCCGTGGCTATGCTTCTTTTGGTGGATTGACCGCCCGGAAATTCATCTGATTGTGGGCTGCCGCCAGGACAGGCTGGCAGCGGGGGGGACAGGGCTCGCGTTATTCCGCTGACGCGGCGGGCATTCTTGCGGAACCCGGTGACCGCAGTCGGGTTCTGATGGCGGGGTCCATATCGCAGCCGTCGCTGCGGGCCGTGGGCTCAATCCGCAAAGGTTCGGTCAGATGAAACTCCGTGTCGGCTACGAGCTGGTTTACGACTGCCCCTGCGCAACGCCGATGATCCTGATGCTCAATACCCACTTCTCCCGCGTGGACGCGGTGCTGAGCCCCGATGTCCTGAAGACGGAGCCGCCGGTGCCGGTCGCCCAATACCGCGACGGTTTCGGCAACCTGTGCAGCCGGATCCTGGCGCCGCCTGGCCGCATTTCGCTGTCGACCGAAGCCTTGCTCGACGTGCCCGACCAGCCGGAGACCATGCCATCCGCCGGCTGGCAGCACCCGGTGGAGGAACTGCCAGACGATACGCTCGTCTTCCTGCTGGGCAGCCGGTATTGCGAGACGGACCTGATGTCCCACCTTGCCTGGCAGATGTTCGGCCACCTGCAGGGCGGCCGCGAACGGGTTCAGGCGATCTGCGACTTCGTCCATCATCACATCGCCTTCAGCTATGCGAGCGCCCGGCCGACCCGCACCGCCTGGGAGGCGTACCAGGAACGTTCGGGCGTCTGCCGCGACTATGCCCATCTGGCGCTCACGCTGTGCCGCGCCCTCAATATCCCGGCGCGGTATTGCACCGGATACATCAGCGACGCAGGCCTGCCGCCGACCGACGCGCCCATGGATTTCTGCGCCTGGTTCGAGGCCTATCTCGGCGGGATGTGGCAGACGTTCGATCCGCGCAACAACGCGCCGCGCACCGGCCGGGTGCTGATGGCCCGCGGCCGGGATGCCGCCGACATCGCGATCAGCACCAATTTCGGCGCGACCACGCTCGTCAAGTTCCTGGTCGTCTGCGAGCCGGCGGTGCAGGGCGAGGCCCCGGCGATGGCGCTCTCGATCGACGAGGCCTACAGCAGTTCGAACGGGGATCGCTGGCAGGTCGTCCGCGATCCGTCGGCGGGACGGACCCTGGTCCGCCATATTCCGAACGCATCGTCGGGCGGGATCGCCCGGGAGTTCTCGGTCCAGGAATTCCTGAGCGTGAACGGCTCCGGTCCGGAATATGCCGCGGTGCGCCATCTGATCGAAACGGCGCCTGGCGCCGGCTTGCCGGGTCCGGGCGCGGCGCTCTGAGGCCCACACGCGCCTTCTATCGACCGTCCCTCAGATCACGTGCACGCGGGCAGCATCCCACTCGATGGTGCAGTCGTCGCCGCGCGCGACCGGGGGCATGTCGATGCCCGGGACCCGGACGCGCAGGTCGCGCCCGGCCTTGCGGCCGACGACCAGATAGCTTTCGCCATAGTTGACCACTTCCTCGATCCGCATGGTGCTGCCGGTCGGGGAGGGCGCTGTGGCCGCCGGCCGGATGCGGATCGTTTCCGGTCGGATGAGGATGGAGACGTCCCGGCCGGCCGGCAGATCGCGTGCGCCGGTCGCGATGGTGCCCAGGCATTCCACGTCCACCACGCCGTCGCCCAGGGTCCGGCCGCGCAGCAGGTTGCTGTCGCCGACGAAGGATGCGACGAAGCTGGTTCGCGGCGTGAAATAAACCTCGGTCGGCGACCCGATCTGCTCGATGCGCCCCTGGCTGAACACGGCGATCCGGTCGGACATGGCCATGGCCTCGGTCTGGTCGTGGGTGACGTAGATCATCGTCACGCCCAGTTCGCGATGGATGCGCTTCAGCTCGATCTGCATCTGCTCGCGCAAGGTCTTGTCCAGCGCGCCCAGCGGCTCGTCGAGCAGCACCAGATCGGGTTCGAACACCAGCGCCCGCGCGAGCGCCACGCGCTGCTGCTGGCCGCCGGACAGTTCGGCCGGCTTGCGCGCCGCGAATTCCGACAGGCCGATCATCGCCAGCGCGGCCGCGACCTTGCGGTCCGCATCGGCCTTGGGCACGCGGCGCATGCGCAGCGGAAACCCGACGTTCTGCGCGGCGCTCATGTGCGGGAACAGGGCGTAGTTCTGGAACACCATGCCGATGTTCCGATCGTAAGGTTCGACCGCGTCGATGGTCCGGCCGGCGATGCCGATCTCGCCCGCGGTCGGCCGCTCGAAGCCGGCGATCATCATCAGGGTCGTCGTCTTGCCCGAGCCGGAGGGGCCGAGGAACGACACGAACTCGCCCGGCTGCACGTCGAGGTCGATGCCATCGACCACGTTCTGGCCGGCGACATAGCTTTTCGAGATCGACCGGAGGGTCAGCGAACGGGCGGCGTTCATGGGCAGGCTCCAAATCGGATCAAGCGGGGTGCCGCGGCCGTCTCGCCCGGACCAGCCGCGCGGCGAGCTGCATGCCGATGACGGCCAGGACGGCGGCGAGCAGCAGCGACGAGGCCGCGGAGATCGCCGGGTCGGCCTCCATCTGGAAGCTGTTGAACATCTGGCGCGGCAGGGTGGCGCTGTCGCGGCCGGAGATGAAGATCGCGATCACCGCTTCGTCGAACGAATGGATGAACGCGAACAGGGCGGCGACCAGGAAGGCCGGGCGCAGCACCGGGAAGGTCACCAGGCGAAACGTGGTCAACGGCCGCGCGCCGAGGTTGGCCGCCGCGTTCTCCAGCCTTCGGTCGAAATTGACCAGCGCCGACGTCACGGTCAGCACCACGACCGGGATCGACAGGCAGGTATGGGCCAGGATGACGCCGGTCATGCTCTGGACCAGGCCCAGCAAGCCGAAATAGCTGTAATAGCCCAGCGCCATGACGATGTGCGGCACGATCAGCGGCATCAGTACGAGCAGCCGGAACAGGGCGCGGAAGCGGAACTGGTGGCGCACCAGCGCGAACGAGGCCGGCACGCCCAGCAGCATCGCCAGCACCATCGTGCCGCCGCCGATCAGGAAACTATTGACCACCGGCCCGGTCCAGTTGGGATCGGAGAAGAAGTGCCGGTAATAGCCCAGCCAGAATCCCGGCGGCGGAAACTGCAGGGACGGCGCGGTGCTGAACGACATCGGCACGACGATGAACATCGGGCCGGCGAGCAGGATCGCGATCAGCAGCGACAGGGTCACCGTGGAGCGCGCCATGTCACCTCCACATCTTCTCGATGCCGAACAGCCGGTCATAGAGCACGAACAGGGCGACCGCGGCGGCGAGCAGGATCATCGAGGTCGCGGACGCGGCGCCGAAATCCAGCAACTCCTCGATCTCCTGGCCGATGCGGCCGGCGATCATCTTGTCCTGCGGGCTGCCGATCAGGGTCGGCGTCACGTAGAATCCCAGGCACGTGATGAATACGAGGGTGGCACCATTCAGGACGCCCGGCAGGCTCTGCGGCAGATAGACCGTCAGGAAGGCGCGCAGCGGCCGCGCGCCCAGGCTGAGGGCGGCGCGCATGTGCACCTCGTCGATCCGCTTCATGACGGCGTAGAGCGCCAGCACCATGAAGGGCACCAGCATATGGGCCATGGCGAAGGTCGCGGCGAAGGTCGTGAACAGCAGGCGTGGCGGCGGGCTGACGCCCAGCGCCACCAGCAACCCCACGACCGGCCCGCGCGCGCCCAGGATGACCATCCAGGCATAGGTGCGGACCAGGAAGCTGGTCCAGAAACTGAGGGCGACGATGCTCAGCAGGAACGCGCTGACCGCCCCGCCGCGGCGGGCCGCGACATAGGCGACCGGATAGGCCAGCACCAGGCTCGCGATCGTGACGATGAAGGCGGTGCGGAACGTCCGGCCAAGCACGGCCAGATCATAGTGGGAGGCGAAGAACGCGGTGTAGTTGGCGACGCCGAAGGTCGGTTCGCTGACGCTCATCCAGACGACGAGCGCCAGCGGCACCAGGAAGAACGCCGTCAGGAACAGGGACGCCGGCAGGTAAAGCAGGAAGGGGCCGCGCATCAGGGCCGACAGGCGTCGCCGCCCGGCCCGGGGTGCGGCCTCGATCTGCAATGCCGGCGCTTGGCTCATGTGGACAGCCATTGCTCGAAGCGCTTCGCCATATCGTCGAGCTGCGGCAGCAGCTTCTCGGCATCGAGTACGACGGATTTCGCCAGGTTCTCCGGCGAGGTCGGCATCCGGGCGACCACCTCAGGCGGCAGGAACTTGAACGAGGCCGGGTTCATCGGCCCGTAATTGTTCTTGGCTGCGAACGTGGCCAGGCGCTCCGGCGCTACCGCGAACTCGATGAAGCGCCAGGCGCTCTCGGCCCGGGGCGTGCCGCGCGCCACCACCCAGGTCGCGACGTCGATGACCGCCTGGTTGAACACCAGCTCGACCGGCAGGTTCTGGTCGACCATGGCCTGGGCGCTGGTGTTCCACATGCCGATCATCTCGACCTCGCCGTCGCGCAGCAGCTGTTGCGACTGCGGGCTCTGGCTCCACCAGACCCGGACGTCCTTCTTGATCCGGTCGAGCGACTTGAAGGCCCGGTCGAGGTCGTAGGGGAACAGCTTGTCGGCCGGCACGCCGTCGGCCATCAGCGCGAAGGCCAGCACGCGCGCAGGATAGTTCTGCAGGCAGCGTGCGCCCGGGAACTTTGCCGTGTCCCAGAAATCGGCCCAGCTCTTCGGCCCGCCGTTCGGGAAATGGTCCTTGCGATAGGCGATAATGTTGGCGAAGGCGTGGGAATTGATGCCGTTCAGCGTGACCGCACCCGGCCAGAGCGAGGCCGCCGGGACCTTGGTCTCGTCATAGGCGTCGATCAGGTTCGCCTTGTTGGCGCGTCCCAGTTCGGCCACGCCCAGGGTCGTGACGTCGAATTCATAGACGCCGGACCGGGTCTGGGCCGCCAGCTTGGCGAAGGAGACCGGTGAGATGGTCCGGATCTCGATGCCGGTCTCGGCGGTGAACGGGTCGAACAGGATGGCGCGCGCCGCCGCTTCCCAAGGACCGCCCCAGGTATTGATGTAAAGCGTTTCGGCGGCCCGGGCACGGCCGATGAACGGCATCGAGACCGCCCCGGCGGCGAGCGCGGTCAGCAGATGGCGCCGGGTGATCGGGGTGGTCGTCGGGCGGATGTCGGCCATGATGTGCCCTCCCTCAGCCCATGACCGCGCGATAGAGCCGCAGCCAGTTGCCGGACGTGATCTGCTCGACCTCGTCGGCATTGAAGCCGACCTTGGCCAGCGCCGGGCCGACCAGGGCGAGGCCGCTGATCTTCTTCAGCCACGCGGGCTTCTCGCTGGGGCCGGGCTTCGCGGCCGATCCGGCGCCGTACTGGATCGAGCGGGTCCAGCGTCCCGAGCGCATCCAATCCAGATATTCCTGGCTGGAATGATGGCTGAAATCGGTGCCGAGGCCGACATGGTCGATGCCGGCGATCTCGACCGTCTGGGCCACCATCTGCGCCCAGGCATCGACGCTGTCGCACGCCGGCTCCGGCGTGATGTTGCGATAGGCGGCACAGCCGATCACACCGCCCTTCTCGGCCAATGCCTTGATGATGGCATCGCTCTTGTTGCGCTTGTGCGGAAACACGGAGGCCGGGTTGGCATGGGTGATCGCGACCGGCTTTAGCGACCATTCGATCGCGTCCAGCGTGGTCTTGTCGCCGACATGGGACAGGTCGACCAGCATGCCGCACTGGTTCATCTCGCGCACGACCTCGCGGCCGAACCGGGCGAGGCCGGGATCGACCGCCTCGTAGCAACTCGAGCCCAGTTCGTTCTGGTTGTTGTAGGTCAGCTGCAGCACGCGCACGCCCAGGTCGGCGAACAGCCCGACATAGCGGACGCGGCCGTCCAGCAGGTTGGTGTTCTGGTAGCCCAGCAACAGCGCCACCTTGCCGGCGCGCTCGGCCGCCAGGATGTCGTCGGCGGTGCGCACGATGGTGACGATGTCCTCGTTCGCCCGGACCATGTCACGCCACTTGGCGACGGCATCGAAGGATTCGATGGCACCTTCCCAAAAGCCCAAGGTCGGCGTCACGCAGGTGAAGCCGCCGGCCTTCAGGTCCTCGAACACGCCTCGGTCGAAAAAGCCACATTGCAAGCCGTCGATCAGCATCGTGAGGTTCCTTTACGAGACGGAGGAAACAGGGGCGCGGCGCAGCCGGGTCGGATCCGCGGCGAGCATGGAGAGGTCGGTCTCGTCCTCGTCGGGCCGGCCGACGATGCGGCCATCGGCTTCGACGCGGACCGTGCCGGCATGGCGCCGGCTTTCGAAGGAATCGGGTGCGAGTGCGGCGTGGGAGGCCTCGTAGAGCGGCCACCAGGTGGCGGCCGACACGGGGACCCCGTCGAACCGCAGCTTGTCGAGCAGGCTGAGGCGCGCGACCGGGCGCGGGGAGATCCGGATCAGCACGCCGTCCCCGTCCGGGGCGGCGGTCGCCTCCAGGCCATAGCGCTCGGCCAGGCCTGCGACGATGCGCAGTTCCTCGGGCGCCACCAGATGGAGCGCCTTCACGTCGGCCTGTCCCGTCCGGCGCGACTGGTCGACCGCCAGGTCGAGCAGGCCGTCGGCGACGAGCCAGGCGTGCTGGTTCCCGCAATCGACGGTCATCATCGGCTGTTCCGCCACGATCCGCAGCGGCGCCGGCTTGTTGGCACCCAACCGCTCCAGTTGGGCGGCGATGCCGGCGAACCCGTCGCCGGGCAGGATGGCGGAATAGAGTGCGCAATCGCGGACCGACGGCAGCAGGCCCGGCGGCGCCCCGGCCGCCTGGACCAGCCGTTCCAGGATGAGGCGGGTCTCCCGCAGCGACAGGATCAGCAGGTCGGTGGTCATGACGTCGGCTCCGGCGGGTAGAACCAGTGCGGGTCGACGGTGCCGGCGGCGAAATCGTCGGGGGTGGGCGCGCCGTGGTACAGCACGCCGCGCAAGTTGCGGTTCAGGTAGTCGCGGGCCTTGTCGATGCCGTGAATGCCGACGTTGAGCAGCCGGGTGATCTGCGCCGGCATGAAATCCTCGCTCATGATGTCGGCATGGGGCGAGTGGAACGGCAGGCCGGCCAGCGCCTGCACCCGCGTGACGATCAGGCGGTGCAGCGGATGGGCGACCAGGAAGCGGGCGACGCTGGTGATGGCCGGTGTCGCGGCCAGGTCGCGGTCGAGCGCCACCACCAGGCGCGGCAGGTCGAGGCCGAGATTGTGCGCCTCGCCGATCTCCTCGCGCGGCCCGCGCCGGGGCTCCTCGGCGGTACGCGACTTGTACCAGACGTAACGCTGGGCGCGTTCGGAGGTGAGGTCGAGATCGAACGCCCAGCGATAGTCGGCCCGCAGCAGGTCGCGCAGGCGGCCGACTGTCATCTCCGGTCGGCCGACCAGTTCCTCGTCGATGACCAGTCCGTCCGCGAGCCCGTCGGCGATCTCCGGCACCAGCTCGATCATCAGCGACAGCAGGGTCTCGAACGCCTCCGGATGGACGCGGCCGTCGAGCGACTGGGTGAATTCGACGAGCGGCGTCCGGTCCGCGCAGCCGGCCTGCACCCGCTGGATCAGCGATGCCAGTTCCCGGCGGATCTGCGCCAGGTCGTCGGCGACGATGCTGCTGGGCGCGAAGGATTCATATTCGGCGCGGTCCTGCCGGCGGGCGAGGACCGCCTTGTCCAGCAGGGTCGCCAGCAGGTGCAGCGGAGCCGCGTCGGGATCGACCGGCACGAGCTTGCCATGGGCCACCGCCTCTTCCCGGATGGTCAGCCAGCGGTCGATCAGGCGCGGATGGTTGTTGACGAAGAACATCAGCCCCAGGGCCGACCCGTTGCCGACACCCAGGAACCGGCCGAGCTCGCCCGCCATCTCGACCGTCTGCGGCCCACCCTTCAGCCGCGCCAGGTGCTGGACCAGGTCGCCGGCGAACACGCGCATCATGTAGGCCGTCAGCATCTGCGCCTGCAGCGAGGCGCGCAGCGGGTGGTCGGCCTCGTAGGCCAGGAAGCTCTTGGTGCCGAACGTGCCGTTGCCGTCGATGCCGGTGTTGCGCATCAGGTAGCAGGTGCGGCCCAGCTCCTCGACCGGCGGCTGGCGGCCTGCCGCCAGATGGTCGGTCGCGAGGTCGAACAGCCGGCCCGACCGGTTGGAACGGGACCAGGTCAGGGTTTGCGTCGTGGCGCGGCCCTCGTACAGCTTCGGCAATTCAGCCCGCAGCTGCTCGACCTCGGTCGGAGACATCGGACCTTCGACGAGCGCGCCCATCATGTCCCAGGCCCGGCCGATGATCCGGCCGGTGCGCTCGCGCGACGACGGCTCGAAGGAGAACACCGGAAAGGTGAAGCGCCAGCCGCCGGCGTCGATCGCATAGCGCGCCGTGCCGCGGCCGCGCTCGTCGATCGTGAATTCCTCGCACCGGATCTGCCAACGTTGCCGCGCGGCGCGGGCGATCAGCGAGCGCGACGCACTGACCCGGGACGGCTGGATCGCCGCCAGCTTTTCCGGGCGCATCAGGTCGGACGAAGACCGCATCAGGGCCTGCGGCCGGATGCGGCCGGTCTCGCCGAGGTCGAGGGTCGAAAGGCCCATCATGTCAGACGTTTCCAAACTGGGCGCTGAAGCGGCGTGCCGCGGCGACCGCGATCGGGCCGCAGCGCGCATGATCGAAGCGCGTGGTCGGGCCGGAGATCGCGACCACGGCGATGCATTGGGTCGCCGCGTCGAACACCGGGGCGGCGACCGCCGCGACGAATTGGGGATCGACCGGGGCGAAGATCGCATAGCCGCGGGCCCGGACTTCGGCGAGGGCGTCGTCGTCGGGCAATTCGATGCCCTGCTCGCGCAGCCGGTCGCGCATCTCGGTCGACCCGAACGCGACGAGCACCGCGCCGGACGCGCTGCCGCCCAGGGCCATCCGGGCGCCGACGCGCAGGTCGGCCCGCAGGACCTGGCGGGATTCGACCCGGTTGATGATCACGGCGTGATAGCCGTCCAGCACCGAAATCGTCGCCGTCTCGTCGCTCTCTTCCACGACCGCCTGCAGCAGTTCGGTGGTCCGTTCCCCCAGGTTCGCCTGTTCGAGTGCCCGCACCGCATAGAATTGGAAGCGCAGGGCCAGACGATAGGCGCCGTCCGCCGTCTGCTCCAGCAGGCCCGCTTCCATCAGCGTGCGCAGCCGCTGATAGACCGCGGCGCGCTGGTCGCCGATCACCTTCACGACCTCCATCAGCCGCATCGGCTTGGGCGACGCGGCGATGACGTCGCAGACTGCGAGCGTTTTCAAGGTGGAGGAAAGGGAGCGAACGGCCATTAGTATTCCATATGAATACACTGTATTCTATTTATGTTGCGCCGTCGGAAAGTCTGCGTCAAGCCGGAAGATTTCGGGTTTCCGCATGAAAAGCCCGGTCGGAACCGGGGCTCCCTTCTTGGGCGAGATCGGCGGCCGGACCGTCCGGCCCTCGTTCAGGTCTGCAGATCCTTCGGCAGGAACTGCCGGTCGATGATCTTGTCCCACTCGACCGGACCTTCCCACTGGCCCTGGCGGATCAGGCCGTTGACGACGTTCTCGACGCTCGGCTGGTCGATGTTGCCGCGGCTCCAGTATTTGAGGCCGGCAAGGTGACGCATGACCACGGTCGCGGCATCGGCCGGCAGGGTGTCGCCGTAGCGCTTGGACGTGATCTTCGCGGCCTCGTCCAGGTTGGCGTAGATGAAATCGACCGCGTCGCGCCGGCCGGCGATGATGCCGCGCAGTTCCTCGGGATGCTGCTTCATGAAATCCTGGGTCGCGATGCCCACGTCCTGGGACATGCGCGGCAGGCCTTCCTGGGTGAAGACGACGCGGTATTTGCCGGACCGTTCGGTGAACAGCGGCTCCATGATGAACATGGAATCGAGCCCGCCATTCTCCATCGCCGACAGGCCGGAGCCGATCTGGCCCACGGCGATCAGCTTCATTTGCCCGCCCATGCCGGCCGCTTCCTCGGCCATCTTCGCCAAGGTCTCGCTGGTCGATCGTGGCGAGCTGATGCCGACCTTCTTGCCGGCGAGGTCCTTGATCGACGTGATGCCGCTGTCGGGCATGGTCACCCAGACGATGTCCTCGCTGGTATTGACGCTGTCATGGACGATCCGCACGTCGATGCCGGCCTTGAAACCGGCCAGCACGCTGGCCGTGCCCATCTCGGCATAGCCCAAATTGGCGCCCAGCATGTTGCGCAGGCCCGTGCCGCCGCCGACCGACGTGATCACGCCGGTCACGTCGACGCCATGCTTGGCGTAGAGGCCCAGTTCCAGCGCGACCGCGATCGGCGCCATGGTCGGCAGCGATTTGTAATAGGGCGCCATGATTTCCAGGGAAAAGGCGGCCGAGGCGCGGCGGGAGAACATCACCCCGCCGATGGCACCCAGTCCCATGCCGATGACGCTGCGCCGCGTAAGGTCCATCTTTTCCTCCTGGTTGGCCATGCCGGCCTTCGTTATCGAGGGGGCGTCTTGCGCGCCCGTTCATGCCGACACGCATGCGATCAGCCCCCTTGTGCGGGGTCGGCCCGCTTCGAGGAGGGGCGGACGCCGCCATATTGTGCCCAGGTCGAGGCGACCTGCCAGCCGGCATCCACGATCAGGTTGATGCCGGTGATCGCCGACGCGCGCTCGGATGCCAGGAACTCGATCGCCTCGGCCACCTCGTTCGGCTCCACGGCGCGGCCGAGGGCGGTGAAATCGCCCGGATGGGCGGCATAGCGGCCGGACTCGATCCGCCGGGCCACCCGGGGCACCAGGGTCGATCCGGGCGAGATCGAATTGACCCGCACCCCGGACCGGCCCCATTCCCCGGCCAATCCCTGGGTCAGGCTCAGCACCGCCGTCTTGCTGGACGCATAGGCATGGACCGGGAACGAGCCCAGTGCCGCGATCGAAGAGATGTTGACGATGCTGCCCCAACCCTGCTCGGCCATGCGCGTGCCGAACGCCCGGTTCGCCAGGTAGGTGCCGGTCAGGTTGATCCGGAGCGTGCGTTCCCACACCGCCATCGGCAATTGCGCCGGCGGCAGCACGTCCTGGAACACGGCGGCGGTGACCACGAGGGCCGTGACCGCTCCCAGCGTCTGCTCGATCTCGGCCGCGACCGCGTCGACCGCCTCGACATTGCCGATGTCCAGCGCGAAGCCATGGCCGGCCCACAGGCCTGCCACCCGGCTCGCTGCCTCGGCATCCTGGTCGCAGATCGCGATGCGCCAGCCGCGCTCCGCCATCAGGGCGGCCGTGGTCTCGCCGATGCCGTTGCCGCCGCCGATGATGACCGCGAGCCGATCCTGCCGTTCCGTCATGATGCGCTCCGCGCCCGGGCGGTCATTGCGGCCGCGAGCCCTTGACCACGACGCGCATCAGCACGCGCCGGTATTTGCCCATTTCGTAGTTCGCGACGGCCCGATGCAGCAGGCAGCGATTGTCCCAGAACACCAGGTCGCCGTCCTTCCAGGCATGGCTGTAGACGAACCGGTCCGACGTCGCGTGAACCAGCAGTTCCTCCAGCAGCGCACGCCCCTCGTCCTCCGGCATGCCCTCGATGTGCGAGCAATACATGCCGATGTAGAGGCTCTTGCGGCCGGTCTCGGGATGGGTACGCACCAGCGGATGGACGATCGAAGGGGCCGCCGCGATGTCGTCCTCGCTCGCGGGTGCGCTGCCGGTATAGCGGCGCATGAACTCCAGGCTCTGGACGGCCTTCAAACCCTCGATCCGCCGCTTGGTCGCATCGGGCAGAGCATCGTAGGCCTTGGTCATGTCGGCGAATTGCGTGTCACCGCCGTTCGGCGGCAGCTCGACCGCATGCAGCATGGTCAGGAGTGCCGGCGTCTTCAGGAAGGATTTGTCGGTGTGCCAGAAATAGGTCGAGCTGAAGAACGGCTTCTCGACCGGGTTGCCCGCATCGTCGAGGTTGGTGATGCGATGGACCGCATCCCAGCGCGATCCGTCTTCCTGCCGCACCTTGTGCTGTTCGACGTCGCCGAAGATCGACGCCAGATCATGGATGTTCTCCGGGCTCATGTGCTGGTCGCGGAACACCAGCACGTGATGGTCGAGAAAGGCCTGGCGCGTCTGCGCGATGATGGCGGGGGTCAGCGGCCGCGAGAGATCCTCGCCGACGATGGCGGCTCCCATGACCTCGGAAACCGGAGACAGGTTGAACTGCGCGGCCGACATGGTTCCTCCCCGCTTTTCGAGCGCCCAGGTGCGACCGTTCGAGCGGTCGGCATTCCTGAGTACGGGGCAGCGGGGCGGTCGTGCATAGCACATGTTTATTACCGTCCCAGGCAGAAATTGTCTGGGGCATGGTTCCCGGGCGCGCCAGACAATTTCGGCATTGGGTGGTGCAGAACGTGTCCTGGACGGGTCTGGACGGCTGCCGTCCTATGGGTCCGTCCGCCGGATCATGCGGGTCCGCGCAGAAGAAATCAGGAGGCCAGGGCCACGCGCCAGGCCCGGGGAGGAGTCCGCGAATGGCTGGCATCGCCACCGCTTCCTGCATCGACGTCCATGCCCATGTCCGCCTCGCCGCCACCGACGGCGCTGCGGGCATCCATGGGCCGGAAAACGGTATCGACGATCAGGGCCGCCCCTGGTACCGGGTCGGCAATTACAGGATCGTCGGCGTCAAGCACAAGAACAGCCCGTTCACCGACCCGGTGATCCGGCTGGAGCGCATGGCCAAGGCCGGCATCGATTTCCAGGTGCTGTCGCCGAGCCCGCTCACCTATTTCCACCACATCGACACCGCGTCCGCCCTGTCGTTCTGCCGTCGCTACAACGACGGCGTCGCGGCCCTGGTGCGCGAATATCCCGACAAGCTGGGTGGCCTTGCCGCCCTGCCGATGCAGGATCCGGTGGCCGCGAAAGACGAGTTGCAGCGCGCGGTCGGCGATCTGGGGCTTTGGGGTGCCGCGGTCGGCACGGAATTCGCCCTGCCGCTGCACAGCGAGCAGTTCGACCCGCTCTACGAGGCGTTCGTGGCGCTCGACGTGCCTTTATTCCTGCATCCGGCGCCGGCCGGCATCGACGGTCCGCCGGGCGATCCCAGCCTGAAGCGGTTCGACCTCGACGTGGTGGTCGGCTTTGCGGCGCAGGAGACCATCGCGGTCGCGACCCTGATCTTCGGCGGCGTGCTCGACCGTCATCCGAAGCTCGACGTCTGGATCAGCCATGGCGGCGGCAACGTCGCGTTCCAGGCGGGGCGCCTCGCCTGGGCCAGCCAGAAGCGCCCGTGGGCGACCGAGGCGATGAAGAAGGACGGCGCGTTCGAACAGGCGCTGACCCGGCTCTGGTACGACACGCACCTGAACGACGACCGGGCGCTGGCGCTGCTGACCCAGGTCGTCGGCCGGGACCGGCTGGTGTACGGCACCAATTTCGCCGGCTGGGACCAGCCGGACGACGGCGACCACGGTCCGGTCCCGCCGATCTGGGCGGATAACGCGCGCCGCCTGTTGCGCCGGAAGCGATGAACCCGTTGTCGCTGTCCTACTACACGGTTCCCGAGCTCGATCCGCCGAAGACGGTCGATGTGGCGGCGGCCTGCGGCTGCGACCATGTCGGCCTGCGCCTATTGGGCGGGCAGCCGGACGGCGAGCAGCCGCCGGTCATGACGGACCCAGTCCTGCGCCGCATGACGCTCGGCCGACTGAAGGACACCGGCGTGACCGTGCTCGATGCCAATACCGCGCGGCTGACCCCGGCGACCGTCGTTTCGAAGTTCCGTCCATTCTTCGAGGTCGCATCGGCCTTCGGCGCCCGCCATGCGCTCGCCACGGCCGACGATCCCGATCGCAACCGCCTGTCGGACCGGTTGGCCGAACTCTGCGACCTCGCGGCCGAGCACGCCATGATGGTGCAGCTGGAATTCGTGCCGTGGATGGCCATTGCCAGCGTCACGGACGCGGCCGATATGGTGCGTCGTGTCGGGCGGCCGAACCTGGGTATCGCCCTCGACGCACTGCATTTCGACCGGTCGGGCGGCCGGTTCGAAGAACTCGCCGACATGCCGCCGGCCTGGTTCGCCTATATGCATTTGTGCGACGCGCCCGCCGAATGGGCACCCGACAAGGCGGCGTTGCTGCATACCGCGGTCAAGGAGCGGCTGTTTCCGGGCGAAGGCGGCATCGATCTGGTCGGCCTGCTGCGCGCTCTGCCGGCGAACATTCCGCTGGCGCTGGAAATCCCGACCGAGACCCTGGCCCGCACCGTGCCGGCAAGGGAGCGCGTCGCCCGGGCGGTCGCGGCCGCCCGTCGGGTCGCCGCCGCCGCGCAGACTTGAGGCTTGATAGGGGGAGGTCCCGGAAATGAGTGGTCCCATCGCCGATCCGGTGGAAACCGGCCGTGCCGTCCGTGCCTGCGCCACCGCCGTCATCGAGGCGGTCCAGCGCTTCGGGAACGATCCGGACGCGATCAGCGCCGCGATCGACCCGGCGTTCCAGGCGCTGCTGGCGCGGTCCGACCTGCTGTCGATCGGCGTGCCGCGGCCGGGCAACCATGTCGCGATGTCCTGGTACCTCTATTACGACGGCGACCTGTCGCTGCTGATCTATCCGCTGGCCAAGGGCAAGGTCATCCCACCGCACGACCACGGCAATTGGGAGAGCATGTTCGTCTATCGCGGTGCCGTGAAGCATACGGTCTACGAGCGGATCGACGATCGCTCCGTCGAGGGCCATGCCGATCTCAAGATCGTCGAGGATCGGGTCCTGAAGCCCGGCGATTCCTCGGTCATCGCCCCGCCGGCCGACATCCATACCTTCATGGCGATCGAGGACGACACCTACGCCATCACCGTGGCGAGCGGCTTCTACAAGGAAGAGCGCTGCTATTTCCAGCCGGAGGCGAAGACGTTCTTCGTCAAGAACCCCAAGGCGGCCTGACGACCCGAGGAACCATTCATGAGCAGGATCGCACTGATAACCGGGGCCGGCGGCGGGTTGGGCGCAGCCATCGCCGGCCGGATGGCGGAAGACGGCTGCCGCGTCGTGCTGCTGGACAGCGATGCCGCGACCGTCGAGGCGCAGGCGCGCCGCATCCCGGGCGCGCTCGGCATCGCGGCCGACGTCACCGACGAGCATCGGATCGATGAAGCGGTCGCCGAGATCGTCGCCACCTTCGGTGACGCGCCGGATATCCTGGTCAACAATGCCGGCATCGTCCGGTTCGGCGATATCCTGGAGCAGAGCGTCGAGGACTTCCGCCGGGTGGTCGATGTCAATCTGGTCGGCACCTATATCGTCAGCCGGGCCGTCGGGCGGCGCATGGTCGCGCGCGGCAGCGGCGTCATCATCAACATCACGTCCCTGAACGCGTTGGCCCCCAGCCCGGATGCCGGTGCCTATCCGGCATCCAAGGCGGCGCTGGTCACCCTGACTCAGCATCTGGCGCTGTCGCTCGGGCCCCGCGGCGTACGGGTCAATGCGGTCGGGCCGGGCTTCATCGATGCCGGCATGTCGGCACCGATCTACGCCGATCCTGCCGTCCGCGAGACCCGGGGTTCGACGGTGCCGGCCGGCGGCATCGGCACGGCGGGCGACGTGGCCGACGCCGTGCTGTTCCTGGCGTCGGACAAGGCGCGCTACATCATGGGCCAGCACCTGATGGTCGATGGCGGCGTCTCGTTCAGCCTGAAACTGCAGATGCCGCGCAAGGCGCCGACGGTCCGCGCCTAGCCATGCGCAACCTGATCCTGACCGGCGGCATCGGCCACCCCTTCGCCGACGCCTCGGCCGCGCTCGCCGACATCCTGGCGGCGGACGGCATCGTCTCGACCGTCACCGAGGATATCGAGCAGGGGCTGGCCGGGCTCGATGGGTTCGACCTGGTCACGGTCTATGCGCTGCGCTGGCGTATGCTGATCGGCGAGAAATATGCACCCCATCGCGAGCAATGGGCATTCAGCCTGTCCGATGCGGGACGGCAGGCCCTGACCCGCTTCGTCGAGGCCGGCGGTGGCCTGCTGGCGCTCCATACCGCGGTGATCTGCTTCGACGATTGGCCAGGCTGGCACCGCCTGCTCGGCGCCGAATGGATCTGGGGCCGCTCCGCCCATCCACCGTTCGGGCCCGTCGCGGTCGATCCGACCGGAAAGGCCCACGCGGTAGCCGAGGGCGTCGTGTCGTTCGAACTGCGCGACGAGGTCTATGGCAATCTCGACATGGATGAAGACGTCGAGCCGCTGCTGACCGCCGATGCCGGTGCCGGGTCCTGGCCGGTTGCCTGGACGCGCCGGGCCGGGCAGGGCCGAGTCGTGGTCGATCTCTTGGGCCACGACCGGGCGTCGCTCGAGCAGCCGATGCACCGGCGCCTGCTTCGCCAGGGCGCGCGCTGGGCCGCCGAGGCGCTCTGATCAGCCGGCGACCGGCTCGAATGTCGGCTGCTCTGCGCACAGCTCGTGCAGCAGGCCTTTGATCACGCCGGCGATGCCGTTCACGGCATCGGGCGGTTCGCCGGTCTTGGGCCGGATCAGGTACAGCGTTCGCCAGAGCGAGGGCTCGACGATCTTGCGCACCTTCAGGGTCCCGGCCTCGACCTCGGTCGCGACGGCCGATGCCGGCAGGATGCCGCAGGCCAGGCCGCGGGCGATGACCGCCTTCATCGCCGGCATGGAATTGATCGGGAAGGTGATGCGCGGTGACAGGCCGGCGGCATTCATCTCGTCCTCGATCAGCCGGCGCAGCACGTCGCGCCCGCTCGGCATGGTCAGCTCCACGTCGGCCAGGTCGCGCAGGCGGATCGGCTCGACCAGGTCGTACGGCGATCCGGTGCTCGTCACCAGGTCCAGGATCTCGCGCAGCAGCGGCTCCTGGGTATAGGCGTGATTGGGCGGAGCGTTGTAGATCAGGCCCAGGTCGAGCTCGCCCGCTTCGATCTGGTCGTTCAGCACGTGGCTCAGTTCCTCGACCACGGTCACGGTCACGCGCGGCATGGTCGCGCGCAGCTTTTCCAGCAGCCGCGTCGCCAGGATCGACGACAGGCTCGGCGAGATGCCGAGCGTGATGAGCTGCGGGGAGCCCTCGACCTGCTCCCGCAAGGTCCGTTTCAGGTCCTGCAGGCGGCGCAGGATGAATTTCGCTTCGGTAAGAAAGGTCAGCCCGGCGGCGGTCGGCGTGGTGCCCAGGATGTTGCGGTCGAGCAGCTGCACGCCGAACTCGCGCTCCAGCGCCTTGATCTGGATGCCGAGTGCCGGTTGCGCGATGTTCAGGGTCGCCGCGGCCTTGGTAATGCTGCCGAGTTCGCAAACCCGGATGAAGCATTCCAGCTGACGACTGCGCATGCGGCGACGCTCCTTTCGACCGGTTCCGATGCTCGTTCCGCAGGCTGACGAGCGGGGCGCCGCCGGGCAAGCTAAAATTATATAGGGGGGTGCAGAAGGTGTCCTGGACGGGGTGCCGTGCGTCCCGCAGGGTCGTGGGAGAAAGCAGCGAGCCGCGGCAACAAGCTGCGGCCGGATCGGCCGTCTCTCGTCGGAGACCGCGCCGGCCGAGCGCGACGAGGGCGGAAATGCGCGACGGTTCGAAATTCCGGATCCAAACCGCGCCCCCATCCGGGGCATGCCGATGAGTGCCGCCGTGCCGCTGTCGGCCGCGCCGGCGGAAATCCATGCGCGCATGGCGGGCGTCTCGCGGATCTACGACGGCGGGGTGCATGCGCTGGGGCCGATCGACCTCGACCTGCGCCGCGGCGAGTTCTTCTCGATCGTCGGGCCGTCCGGCTGCGGCAAGTCGACGATGCTCGACGTGCTGGCCGGCCTGGGCATGCCCAGCGCGGGTTCGATCACCTTCGAGGGCAAGCCGGTCGCCGGCACGGTGCCCGACGGCGTGGGTGTCGTGTTCCAGGAGGATTCCTCGTTTCCCTGGCTGACCGTGCGCGACAACATCGGCTTCGGCCTGAAGCGCAGCGGCATGCGCGGGCCGGAATTGGCGGGCCGGGTCGAACATGCGATCGAATTCATGGGCCTGAAGGATTTCGCTTCCGCCTATCCGACCCAGCTGTCGGGCGGCATGCGCCAGCGGGTGTGCATCGCGCGCACGCTCGTGCTGCGGCCGCGGCTGATCCTGCTGGACGAGCCGTTCGGTGCGCTCGACCAGCAGACCCGCCTGCTGATGGGCGACGAGCTGCTGCGCCTATGGCGCGAAACCGGCGCCACCGTGCTGCTGATCACTCACGCGCTCGACGAGGCGGCGATGCTGTCCGACCGGGTCGGCATCATGTCGTCGCGACCCGGCCGCTTCATCGAGATCGTGGAAACCGGCTGGTCGCGCGACCGGACGAGCGAGATCGCCGCCGACCTGGCCTTCGGCCGGGTCACCAGCTACTTGTGGGAAAAGCTGCGTGGCGAGTCGATGAAGGCCATGTCCCGGGCGGAACACGTGGCGCCATGACGCGTTCGGGGCTGCAGCGGATCGGGATCGTCACGGGTTTGGTGGTGATGTGCGAGGCGGCGTGCCGCTTCGGCTGGGTCAGCCGGCACACCCTGGTGCCGCCGACGGAAATGGCCGCCACCTTGGCGGCGCTGATGCGGACCGAGGATTTCTGGTCGCAGGCCTCGTTCACCGCGGGCAACATCCTCGTCTCGTTCGTCTCCGCCGTTATCGTCGGCTTCGCGATCGGCGTCGTGCTGCACCGGCTGCCACGCACCCGGCGCGCGATCGAGCCGATGATCGCCAGCTATTACGCCCTGCCGTTCTTCGTGCTCTACCCGCTGTTCATCGTGCTGCTCGGCATGAATGCGCTGCCGATCATCTTCATGGGCTTCCTCTATGCCGTCATGGCGATGATCACCGGCACCTTGACCGGCCTCGACCGGGTGCCGCGCATCTTCCTGAAACTGGCCCAGACCTATCGGATGGACCGCCTCAGGCAAGCGCTGCTGATCCAGTTGCCGGGGGCGGCACCCTATGTCTTCACCGGCGTCAAGCTGGCCTTCGGCTATGCCATCACCGGCGTCATCGGGTCGGAATTCATCCTGTCCAACAACGGGCTCGGCTACGGCATCGCGTTTTCCTACAATAATTTCGACGACCGGACGATGTACGCCTTGCTGGTCTTCGTCCTGGTGTCCGTCTCGATCCTGACCCTGGTCCTGCATGCCGCCGAGCAGCGGGTGCAGTACCGCGCGCGGGCGGGTGCTGTGGCGCGTGCCGCCGACGAGGTGGGCACCGCCGGCCGCTGGCTGGGCCTCGCGGCCTGCATCCTCGTCATTCTCGTGGTCTGGGAAATCGTATTCCTGCGGGTCGGGCAGGAGGCGGTCGCCTCGCCGCTCACCAGCTTCCGCCGGCTTGGTATTCTGCTGACCCAGGACGATTTCTGGGCGAACGTGGCGGAGACCATGCGCGCGCTGGCGCTGTCGCTCGGCCTGTCTTGCGTCGTGGGCGCGCTGGTCGGCATGGCGCTGGGGGTCAGCAAGGCCGCATCCGATGTGCTGGCGCCGCTGCTGATCGCGTTCTATGCGATGCCGAAGGTGACGCTCTATCCCGTCATCCTGCTGTTCTTCGGCATCGGCCTCGCGGCCAAGGTCGCGTTCGGCGCGATCTACGGCATGATCCCGATGATCCTCATCACCATGAACGCCATCCTGTCGATGAACCCGTCGCTGCGCCGGACCAGCCAGGTGATGCACCTGACGCGGGTGCAGTACCTGTGTACGGTCGTCCTGCCGGCGACCTTGCCGGAAATGGTGTCGGGCCTGCGCATCAGCTTTTCGATCACCCTGCTGGGCGTGATGATCGGCGAGATGTTCGCCTCTCAGCGCGGGCTCGGTTTCATGATCATGAACAGCATGGGCGTCAACGACACCTCGACCATGATGGCGGTCACCGTGTTGATCAGCATCTTCGCGCTGACCATGAACGGCGGCCTGATGCTGCTGGACACGCGCTTCCGCCGAAGCTGATCTGGCGATCGACACTTGAATTTTCTGTCCGACAGTTGAACAGTTCACGGGCCGGTTCCGCAGGGCGGGCGGAATATTTCGATCGATCAGGGAGACCGTTCTTGAGCAGTGGCGCCGAAGTTACCGAGGTCCGGGCCGGACATGCGTTCGATACCGCTCGGCTTGCCGAGTATCTGACGCAGCATCTGGAGGGCTTCTCGGGTGCGGTTAGGGCCCGGCAATTTCGCGGCGGCCAGTCCAACCCGACGTTCCTGATCGAGACCGAGCAGGGCCGTTACGTGCTGCGCAAAAAGCCGCCGGGCCAGTTGCTGCCGTCCGCGCATATGATCGAACGGGAATACCGCGTCATGCATGCGCTGCGCGACAGCTTGGTGCCGATCATCGGTACCAAGCTGCTGTGCGAGGATCCTTCCGTGATCGGCACGGCGTTCTACCTGATGGATTTCGCCGAGGGCCGCGTGTTTCGCGACCCGGCGCTGCCGGACATGACGGCCGGAGAACGGCGCGCGATCTACGGCGCCATGAGCGACGTGATGGCACGCCTGCATGCGGTCGACTGGCGAGCGGTCGGGCTCGAAGGGTTCGGCAAGCCGACCGGGTACCTCACCCGGCAGATCGCGCTCTGGACGCGCCAGTACGAGGCGGCCAAGACCCAGGAGATCCCGGCGATGGACGCGTTGATCCGCTGGCTGCCGGCGCACATGCCGGCCGACGAGGCGACGACCATCGCACACGGCGACTTCCGCCTGGAAAACCTGATGTTCCACCCGACGGAGCCGCGGGTGCTGGGCGTGCTCGACTGGGAACTGGCGACGATCGGTCATCCGTTCGCCGACGTGGCCTATAATTGCATGATCTGGCACCTGGATCCGGCGACGCCGAGCCTGGGCGGCCTCAAGGGCCGCGACCTCGCGGCGCTCGGCATTCCATCCGAGGCCGATTATCTCGCCGACTACGCCCGGAGCGCCGGCCGCGCGCGTATCGAGAATTATCCGTTCTTCCTGGCCTTCGCGTTCTTCCGCTTCGCCTCGATCGCCCAGGGCGTCTATGCGCGTGCGCTCGCCGGGAACGCCAGTGCCCCCAACGCGCTCGAGGTGGGCTCGCTGGCAGGGCCGCTCGCCGATCTCGGCTGGCAGGCGGCGCAGGGCTGAACCGACCGATGCCCGGTCCCATCAGGGGCCGGGCGCCGGTCTGCCGTCAGCCGGGCATCTTGCACGTCACCGCCGGGGCCACGTCGGCGGCGCTGACCGTCGTCTTGACCACCGGGCGCAGCACGCCGTCGACCTTCTCGACCACGCCGAAATAGTTCGGCTTCAGCAACTGGTGGTCTTCGGCGCGCAGCTTCAGCTTGCCCATGATGGTGTCGAACTCGCCGCCGGACATCGCCTTGGCGACGTCGTCCGGCTTCACGCTGTTTGCCGTTTTCACCGCCTGGAACAGCACCTGCATGCCCAGATAGGTCTCGCCCTCGAAATTGGTCGGCGGCGTGTTGTATTTCGCGGTCCAGGCCTTCACGAACGTCTTGTTCTCGGGCGTGTCCAGGGTCGAACTGTAGTTGATGATGCCGTAGATGCCCTGCGCCGCGTCGCCCAGCGTCTTGACCGTGCCGTCGGTGGTGAAGCTGACGCCGGCGACCGTCACCGAACTGGTCAGCCCGAACTGCTTCGCCTGCTGGGCGAAGTTGATCGCGTCGCGGCCGGCGAGCACGACCCAGACGCCTTCGGCGCCGCTTTTCTTGATCTGCTCGATATAGGGCGCGAAGTCGTTCACGTCGGCTGGCGTGTAGAGGTCGGCGACCATCTCCTTGCCCATGCCCTTGGCGGCTTTGTCGAACAGATCGCCCGAGCCGCGGCCCCATGCGATGTCGGCGGCGACGACCGCCCACTTCTTTTCCTTCCGTTGGGCCAGCCAGGGCTTCACGGTCGCCGCATCCATCGCCGACTGGGTGTTGACCCGGAACACGCGCGGCACGCAGTTGGCACCGGTCAGCTCGTCCGCCTTGTTGATGGTCGAGATGTAGATCGAACCCCAGCGATCCATCAACGGCGCGATGGCGAGGCCTTCGCCGGACGCGATCGTGCCGGTCAGGATGGTGTAGCCTTCCGACACCAGCTTTTCGGACTGGCGGCGGGCCAGGTCCGGCTTCGCCTCGGTGTCGTAGGATTTGAACTCGACCATGTGGCCGGCGATGCCGTGCTGGGCGTTCGCCTCGTCCGTCGCGAAGCGGACGGCGCGCATCACCTCCTCGCCGAGCGTCGCGTAGGGACCCGACAGATCGGTCGGCACGCCGATGCGCAGCGGATCCGCCGCGAAGGCCGACGTCGCCAGCATGGCGGCAAGCATCGCGCTCCCGGCCGCCGCGGTGAAAGCATGGATCGACCTAGGCATTGTGCTCCTCCCCTGTTCCCGCCCGTCGGGCGGATGATGCGGATCGATCGTGTGTCGATCTCGTCGTATGGCTCAGATCGCGATGTGCCCCTGCAGGGCATCGCGGCTGACGTCGCGCAGAGAGCCGCTTTCGGCGACCGCGCCCTTGGACAGGACGTAGAACCGTTCGGCCACCCGGTGGATCAGGCTGACGTTCTGTTCGATCAGCAGGATGCCCATGCCGTCCTCGCCCAGCCGGACCAGCAGGGCGGCCAGGTCATCGACGATGACGGGCGCCAGGCCCTCGCTCGGCTCGTCCAGGATCAGCAGGTCGGGGTTCGCCATCAGCGCGCGCCCGATCGCCAGCATCTGCTGCTGCCCGCCGCTCAATGCCGAGCCCGGATTCATCCGGCGCTCGCGCAGGATCGGGAACAGCTCGTGGATCTTCGCCAGGGTCCAGGCGCCACGCCGGGCGGTGGCCGAGCCCAGCAGCAGGTTTTCCTCGACGGTCAGGTTCGGCAGGATGCCGCGGCCCTGCAGGACCACGGCGATGCCGTTCTGCGCCGGGGTATAGCCGCGCAGATCCTTCACCGTCCGGCCGCGCATCTCGACCCGGCCCTGGGCCACGCGGGTGCCGCCGCACAGCGTGTTCACCACCGTGGTCTTGCCGACGCCGTTGCGGCCGACCAGCGCCACCCGCTCGCCGCCGCCGACCTCGAAGCTCACGCCATTCAGGATCCGGGCCTGGCCGTAGAGCGCGTGTACGTCGTGGAACGCGAGCAGCGACATCACGCCTCCGTGCCCAGGTACGCGGCGATCACCGTCGGGTTGGCGCGGATTTCCGCACAACTGCCTTCGCTGAGCGATCGGCCGAGATGCAGCACGGTGATCCGGTCGCAGATCGAGAACACGACCTGCATGTCGTGCTCGACCAGCAGCACCGTCACGCCCCAGCGGTTCGCGAGGTCGCGCAGGATGCGGGCGAGGCCGAGGGATTCCTCCATCGTCAGCCCGGCCGCCGGCTCGTCGAGCAGCAGCACGCTGGGCCGGCCGACGAGGGCCAGAGCCAGGTCGAGCCGCCGCTGGTCGCCATAGCTGATCTCCGCCGCCGGCCGGTCGGCGTGCGCGCGCAGGTCCAGTTCGTCCATCACCTCGTCGATGTCGGCGTCCGCGACCGCCCATGAGGCGATGCGCAACTGCTGCTCGACCGACAGGTCGGGGAAGATGTTCGTCCGCTGGAACGAACGGGCCATGCCGCGCTTGCGCCGTTGCTGCGGGCTGAGGCCGCTGATGTCCATGCCGTTCAGCAGGACCCGGCCGCCGGGATGCTTCGCCCGGCCCGACAGCACGTCGATCAAGGTCGACTTGCCGGCCCCGTTCGGCCCGATCAGGCCGCGGATCTCGCCCTGGCGCACCGCGATGTCGACGCCGTCGAGTGCGGTAAACCCGCCGAACCGGCGGGTGAGCCCGATGCCTTCGATCGCGAGCCCCTTCATCGCCGCCGCAATCCGATGAGGCTGCTCGCCAGGCCGACGATGCCCTCCGGCATGGTCAGGGTGACGAAGACCAGCACCGTGCCGACGATGGCCGGCCAATATTCCGCGAACTGGCCGGCCAGGTCCTTGATGTAGAACAGCACAATGGCGCC
Organism: Aliidongia sp.; assembly: GCF_035943795.1. Classification (NCBI taxonomy): domain Bacteria; kingdom Pseudomonadati; phylum Pseudomonadota; class Alphaproteobacteria; order Rhodospirillales; family Dongiaceae; genus Aliidongia; species Aliidongia sp. The sequence goes on from NZ_DASZBY010000116.1 coordinate 69,667, forward strand.
GATCGCCGGGCCGACGATGAATTTGGCGCCGCCGACGATGGCCATGACCAGGGCCGAGCCGGACAGGCTCCAGTGCAGCATCTGCGGGGCGATATAGCCGTTGTAGCTCGCCTGCAGAATGCCGGCGATGGCCGCGATGAAGGCGGCGATCGCATAGACCAGCGCGCGCGGCACGGTCGTGGACAGGCCGATGAAGCGCGCCCGTTCCTCGTTGTCGCGGATCGCGGCCGCGATCTGGCCGGTGCGGCTGGCCGAGAACAGCGTCAGGCCGACCAGGGCCACGACCAGGATGGACCAGGCGAGCACGACCATGACGGCCGGGTCCTGCAGGCCGCGCGTCGGCAGGCCGAACAGGCGGGCGGGCAGGTTGAACGACATGCCGTCGTCGCCCTTGGCCAGCTCGCGCCAGCGGAAGGCCACCTCGTAGAGCGCCTGGCCGATGGCGAGCGTGAGCATCGCATGGGCGACACCGGTCACCCGGGCCACGACCAGCCCGAACAGGAAGGCGACCAGGGTCGGGACGGCGAGGGCCAGGACGAAAGCCAGCTCCGGCGTCACCAGCGAACGGGCGATCAGGATGGCGAAGACATAGCCACCCAACCCGAAGAACGCCGCCTGGCCAAAGCTGATCCGGCCGTTCTGGCGGATCAGGAAGCCGACGCTGGTCGCCAGCAGCGCGTCGAACAAAGATTGCGCCATCAGCGACATCGCGACCTTCGACGGGGCGATCCAGGGCAGCGCGAAGCCGACGATCAGGGCGACGGCACCCAGCAGCAGCGGCAACAGCGGGATGCCGCGCCGAGGTTTGGCGCGCGGCGCGATGGTGTCGGCGGCGATCGTCACGAACGCGCCCCCCCGAGGCCGGTCGGGCGCCAGATCAGCACGCCGACCATCAGCAGCAACGGCAGCATGGTCGAGGCCCAGGGCAGGTAGATCGCCCCGAAATTATGGATCTGGCCGATCAGGATGGCGGCCACGAACGCGCCGCCGAAGCTGCCCATGCCGCCGACGACCACGACCACGAAAGAATCGATCAGGATGTAGTTGCCCATGGTCGGCGACAGGGTCAGCAGCGGCCCTGCGACCACGCCGGACAGGCCGGCGAGCGCCGTGCCCAGGCCGACGACGATCAGGCTCAGCCGGTCGACGTTGATGCCCTGGATCGAGGTGATCCGGGCATCCGCGCTCGCGGCGCGCACATAGAGGCCGATCCGGCTGAAGCGCAGCCACGCCGTCAGGGACAGGGCGACCAGGATGCTGACGGCGATGACGAACAGGCGGTAGACCGGGAACGGCGATCCGGCGATCTCGATGGTGCCCGACAGCAGGTCCGGCATGGGATAGCGCAGGTACGCCTTGCCCCAGACCACCGTCACCAGGGTCTCGAGGATCAGCAGCAACCCGAAGGTCACGAGCACGGTGACGATGTGATCCTGCTTGCGCAGCGCCCGGAACAGGGTCGCATCCAGGACGCAGCCGGCCACGGCCATCGCTACCACCGCGACCAGCAGCCCGCCCCACCAATAGCCCGCGGCGGCGACGGAATAGCCGACATAGGCGCCGGTCATGAACAGGGCGCCATGGGCGAAATTGACCACTTGGCGCAGGCCGAAGATCAGCACGAGCCCGACGGCGAGCAGATACAGCAATCCGCCATAGACGACGCCGTTCAGCACCTGGATCAGCATGTGCCCGCCCCCTTATCCTGCCGTGTAGCCGCCGTCGACGTACAGGGTCTGACCCGTGACGAAGCCGGCGGCTGGCGAGGCGAGGAAGACGAGCACCCCGGTCACGTCCCCGACCTCGCCCAGGCGGCCGAGTGCCGAGCGGGCCAGCACCCGGTCATAGAGATGCGGCTGGGTGCGGATCAGGTCGCGGTTGAGGTCGGTGACGATGACCGTGGCGCCGATCGTGTTGACCGTGATGCCGTGGGGTCCCAGCTCGAAGGCGAGTGCCGCGCCGAAATTCGCCAGTCCCGCCTTCGACGCGCAATAGGCGGTCCGGGTCGCCATGCCGCGCCCGGACAGGATCGATCCCATGTTGACGATGCGGCCGTGGCGCTGCGCGATCATCGGCCGGGCGAAGGCGCGCGAGCACAGGAAGGCGCCGGTCAGATTGACGTCGAGGATCGAGCGCCATTCGTCGAGCGGCAAGTCGGCCAGCAGCTTTGGCGAGGTGACGCCGGCATTGTTGAACAGGATGTCGACCGTGCCGAATTCGGCGACGACCGCGTCGCGCGCGGCGTCGACGGACGCCTCCTCGGTGACGGAGGCCTCGACCACGAGCGCCCGGCGGCCGGCCTGGCGGATCGCGGCCGCGGTCTGCTCCAGCTTCGCGACGTTGCGGCCGACGACCGCGATATCGGCGCCGGCCTCGGCGAGGGCCACGGCGGCGGCACTGCCGATCCCGCCGCCGCCGCCGGTGACGACGGCGACGCGGCCTTCCAGGCTGAACGAAGGGCTGGGGCTCATCCTCATCACATCGCCATCTGGCCGCCGTCGACCGGCAGGGCGACGCCGGTGATCATGCGGGCTTCGTCGGACACGAGAAACAGCGCGGCACTGGCCACGTCTTCCGGCTCCGGCATGCGGGCCAGCGGGATGGTCGCGCGGAACCGCTGCAGCGCCTCCTCGCGATCGGCCGCCATGCCGGGCAGGAACGCCTGCAGCATCGGCGTCTCGATCACCGTCGGGCACAACGCATTGACCCGGATGTTCTGCGGCGCCAGCTCCAGCGCCAGGCTGCGGACCAGGCCGACGATGCCGTGCTTGGCCACGGTGTAGAGGCTGAAATTCGGCTTCGCCTTCAAGCCTTGCAGCGACGAGGTGAACAGCAGCGCCGCACCGGCGGGATTGCGCCTGGCACTGTCGCGCAGCGCCGGCAGGGCAGCGCGGGCCATCTGCATGACGCCGAACAGGTTGACGCGCAGCACGCGCTCCAGCGTCTCGTCGTCGACATCCTCGAACGGCCCGGTGAACGGGCCGCCGGCATTGTTATGGACGATGTCGAGGCCGCCGAACCGCTCGACGGCGAATTCGACGGCGCGCGCGTTCTGGTCGCTGGCCGTATGGTCGCAGCGGATGAAGGCCGCCGCTGCTCCGATCGCCTCCGCCACCGCCCGGCCGCGGTCCTCGGCGATGTCGGCGATCACCACCTTGGCGCCCTCGGCCGCGAAGCGCTCGGCGACCGCGCGGCCGATGCCGGACCCGGCTCCGGTGACGAGAGCGACCTTGCCGGCGAGACGGCTCACGAGCGCGCCTCGCCGGCGCCGATCGGCGCCACCAGGTCGATCAGCGCCGCGATGCGGCCGCGCAGATGGCAATATTGCCCGACCAGCAGGGCATCCTGCGAGCGGCACAGGCTTTCGGCATCCGACAGCATGCGCGTCAGGATCTGATGGTCGCGCTCGGACGGGTCCGGTGCGAGATGGGCGGTCCTCAAAAGACGCCTCCCTATAGGCGATAGCCTTGTTGGCGCTCGTCCTTCCAGCGGCGAGCCTTGTAACTGAACTCCGGCAATTCGCTGCGGGCGCAGAGAACCGCCGTCATCCAGACGTTCGTGCGTTCCTTGATCGAGGTCCGGACCGCCTCGACCAGCCGGCTGCAGGCTTCCGGACCGCTCGATGCGATGGCTTCCGACAGGGCCAGCCGAACCTCGACCTCGGTCTTGCCGTCGGCGCTCGTGTAGACCCGCCCGGCATACTCGACGATCTCGCCGTGGGAGAATACGGCGGCATCGATCGCCGAGGGCCAGACGTTGTTGCCGCGGATCTTCATCATGTCGTCGAACCGGCCGATCGTGCCGCACTCTATGGCATTCCAGGCGCGTCCCGAAGCCGCGTCGCGATGGGACACGAAGCGCACCGCGTCGCCGGTGCGGAAGCGGATGACCGGAGAGCCCTCGATCGACAGGTTCGTCACCACCAGCTCGCCCATCTCGCCCGAGGCGACCGGCTTCAGGGTGACCGGGTCCAGCACTTCGCACAGGGTTTCCCACTCGAACAGCGACATCAGCCCGCGGCCGCCGCTCGCCGACAGGGCGCCATCGGCACAGGTCGAGGCGCCGAAGCCGGCGCATTGCGTGCTGCCGTAGCCTTCCTGCAGCCGGCAGCCCCACAGCGCCTCGATCCGCTGGGCCCATTCGATCGGATAGCCTTCGGCCGCGATGAACAGGGTCCGCAAGGTCGGGAACGCGCGGGCCGGCTCCAGGCCGCGGCGCACCAGGGCTTCGGTCAAAGTGTGGAGATAGTTCGTCGAGGCATAGATGAAATTGACCTCGCCGATCTTCAGCATCAGGTCGATCTTCGCCTCGGTCGAGGTCGAGCCGCCGACGTGGAATGCGGTGGCGCCGATGATGCGCAGGCCTTCGCCCGGTCCCCAGCCACCGGTGGTCAGGCCGCCGGCCGGCACGCAGTTGATCGCGAGGTCGCCGGCGCGCAGGCCGGCCAGGAACCAGGGCAGGGCATGCATGTAGCCCTGCATGTGCACGTCGTGCTGGCTGCGCCCGTAGATCTCCTGCCCCTGACCCGACGTGCCGCCGGTCATGTTGACGAGCGCCACCGCTTCGCGGGCGATGCCGAGCCGTTCGCCGAACGGCGGATGCTCCGTCTGGTCGGCCAGGAAGGCGCCTTTGGTCGACAGCGGGAAATGCTCGAAGAACTGGTCGAGCGAGGTCAGTGCCTCCGGGTCGATCCGTCCCTCGTCCATGCGCCGGCGGTAATAGGTACTGGTCCGGTACAGGCGCTGCAGCTGCCGACGCAGCTTCTGCAACTGCAGTGCTTCGAGTTCGGTCCGGGACAGGGCGGCGAGGCTGGCGAGCCGTGCCGATTCCAGGAACGGAACCTGCCGGGGATCGTCGCCCTGCCTCATGCCCTGCGCACCGGCGGTCGTCATGACGGCTCGAACAGCGGCAGGGAGATCTCCGGCGTCGCCTGCCGGAACGTGACCTTGACCGGCATGTCCGCCGTCACCTCTTCCGGCGTGCAGCCGACGATGTTGGTGGCGATGCGCACACCTTCCTCCAGCGCCACCAGCGCCACGACATAGGGCACGTCGCCGGCATAGACGTCGCGCGGGACGGGGTGGCGCACGACGATCCAGCTGAACACGCGGCCGCGGCCGCTGCTCTCGACCCAGGTCTGCTGGTCCGACTGGCAGTTCGGGCAGAAATGCGTCGGCGGAAAGCGCGTGTGGCCGCAGCTGCCGCACCGCTGCAGCAGCAGCTTGCCCTCGCGGCAGCCTTCCCAGAACGGCCGGGTCTCGACGTCGGGCACCGGCAGGGGCTTTGCGTAGGTCATGGTCAGTTCCTCAAAACCATCGCGCTGCCGCACGTCATCGCGCCGGCGGTGGTCAGGCAGGTCTCCACGTCGGGGACCTGCCGCAGACCGGCGTCGCCGCGCAGCTGCTGGACCGCTTCCAGCACGTGGTTCAGCCCGTGGATGTAGCCTTCCGACAGCAGGCCGCCGTGGGTGTTGAGCGGCAGGGCACCGGTGCGGGCGATGCGGCCGCCGCCGATGAACGACCCGCCTTCGCCATCCTTGCAGAAGCCCAACCCCTCGAGCTGCATCAGCACGCTATAGGTGAAGCAATCGTAGATCTGCGCCATGTCGATGTCGGCCGGGCCCATGCCCGCGCTCTTCCACAGGTCGTCGGCGATGTATTTCGCGTAATTGTGCGAATGGTCCGGCCAGCGGATCGCGTCGAACAGGTCCTCACCCTGGTTCGGGCCGCCACCATAGGCGCCGCCGGCAATGTAGACCGGCTTGTGCTTCAGGTCGCGCGCACGCTCGGCCGTGGTGACCACGACCGCGCAGGCCCCGTCGGTTTCCAGGCAGATATCGAGCATGCGGAACGGATCGACGATCATGCGCGAGGCCATGTAGTCGTCGAGGGTGATCGCCTCGCGCTGCATGGCGCGCGGATTGTCGATCGCGTTGCCGCGGAACGTGACCGCGATCTCGCCCAGCTGCTCGGCGGTCGTGCCGTACTCGATCATGTGGCGGCGGCACCACATGGCCATCGCCTGGGGATAGGTGATCCAGCCGAAGGGTGCGGTGAATTGCGTGATGCCCTGGGCCGACAGTTCCCGGCCGCCGCCCAGCCGGAATCCGGACCGGCCGTTCATCGCGCGATAGCACACCACGGTCTTGGCCAGGCCGGCCTCGATCACCGCCGCCGCCGTCAGCACGATCATGTTGGCGGCATTGCCGCCGCTCAGGAAATCATTGGCATAGCGGACGTTCGGCACGCCGATCTCGGTCGCGACCGAGATGGACGGCACGGAATCATTGAAGTTGAAGCTGACGAAGCCGTCGACGTCGCCGACCTTCAGGCCGGCGTCGCCGATCGCCGCGAGGCTGGCCTCCGAGGCGAGGCTGCGCACCGTGCGGCCGGAGTTCTTCGAGAACTGCGTCCAGCCGATGCCCGCGATCGCGTATTTATCCCGCAGCGAATACATGAGATTGGCCCCTTCGATCAGCTCGAGAACACCGGCTTGCGCTTTTCCTTGAACGCGACCAGCCCTTCGGTCGCGTCGGGTTCGGTCGTGGCGTAGCGGTGGACGAAATCGATTTCCTGCCTGAGGCCCGTCTCGAGGTCCGTGGTCAGCGTCAGGTTGGCGAGGTGCTTGGCCCCGCGCAGCCCGGCGCGGCTCTTCTCGCCCAGGCGGGCTGCAAGCGCCGTCACCGCGGGCTCCAGCTCGCCATCCGGAACCACTTCGTTGACCAGGCCGATCGCCTGTGCCTGCTCGGCGGTCAACAGGTCGCCGGTCAGCATCAGGTGCTTGGCGCGCAGCAGCCCCACGGCGCGCGGCAGCCGTTGCGAACCGCCGGCCCCCGGCAGCTGGCCGAAATTCAGATGGCCGTCGCCGATCTTGGCGGAAGCGGTCGCGACCACCAGGTCGCAGGCCAGCAGCAGCTCCAGCCCGCCCGCGACGCACACGCCATTGATCGCCGCGATGTAGATCTTGGACGAGGCCTCGATGGCGCAAAGCATCCGGAAGAAATCGTCGAGGAAGCCGGTGAACCGGTCCGGATGGCGATAGAGCTCGATGTAACCGTCGAGGTCGCCGCCGGCGGAAAAGCTGCGGCCGCGCCCGGTCACGATGACCGCATAGACGTCGGACCGCGCCTCGAGCGCCGCTATCGCGGCCTTCAGCTCCCGCACCGTGGCCCAGTCCAGCGGATTGAGCTTGTCGGCGCGCGTCAGGGTCAGCCGGGCGATCGAGCCGTCCCAGCTTACCGCGACATTCGTGTCGCCGACCAATTCGCTCACACGTTCCTCCGGGCGCCATACTGGCCAACAGTCCGTTTGTCGGACAATTCCAATTACTGTATCATCGCGAGCGACCCCGTCAAGGGAGCGGCGAGCGATGGCGGAAAGGGCTATCTTGGAAATCACGAGACACAGCCAAGGACCCGACGTGCAGGAACATGAGTTCAGCCGGATCGAACGTGCACCGGCCTATCGTCTGGTCTATGACGCGATCGAACGGCAGATTCTGGCGGGACGCCTGCGCGTCGGCGATCCGCTGCCGGCGGAAACGCAGCTGGCCGAGCAGTTCGGCGTCAACCGATCGACGGTGCGCGAGGGCATCCGGCTGTTGGAGCAGAGCGGCCTGGTCGAGCGCGATGGCGGCAAACGCCCGCGCATCTCGGTGCCCCATTACCTGGATCTCGCCTCGTCGGCCAGCCGTGCCCTGATCCTGCACATGGTGACGTTCCGTGAACTCTGGGAAGCCTCGATGGTGCTCGAACCCGCGATCGCCGAGCGGGCGGCCGGGCATATCGACGAAAAGGGCCTGGCCGACCTGTCCGCCAACATCGCGGCCATGACGGCGGAGGTCGAGGGTATCGAGACCGGCCGGCCGGCCGACGTGTACGGCTTCGTCGGGCTCGACCGGGCCTTCCACGAGATCCTCGCCAACGTCTGCGGCAACCGCGTGCTGGCGCTGGCGCACGAACCGGTGACGTCGCTGTTCATCCCGGCCGGTCGGATCATCCTGCCGCGGCTCAAGACCTATCGGCGCGTGCTCGACGCCCATCGCTACATCTTCGACTGCCTCGTCGCCGGCGACGCGCCCGGCGCGCGCACCTGGATGCACAAGCACATGGATGATTTCCGCCGGGCCTATGAATTGACCGCGTTGTCGCTCGACACGTCGCTCGACGCCGCCAGCCTCGGCATGGTCAACGGCACGGCCCAGGCGCACAGCCGGTAGGGGAGGTCTCGGGCCAACTTGCCACGCCGGTCAGCTTCGCCCAAAGTCGCGCCATGAACCTTTCCACCCAGACACCTGCCGCCGCTGCGGACGATTACGCGCCCGACGGCCGCTATGCCTTCATCCGAATGGGCGTTTCGCTGCTCGTCGCCACCCTGGCCGGGGTCGGGATGTGGGCGGTCATCGTCGTCCTGCCGAAGGTGCAGGCCGAGTTCGGCGTCGACCGCGCGGCGGCCTCGGCGCCCTATACCCTGACGATGCTGGGTTTCGCCTTCGGGACGATCACGCTCGGGCGGCTGGCGGATCGCGTCGGCATCATGGTGCCGATGCTCATCGCGTGCGTCTGCCTCGCCCTGGGCTTCGTGCTGGCCGGGCTGGCGCCCAGCCTCGTCATGTTCTCGGCCGTACATCTGCTGCTGATCGGCATCGGCGCCGGTGGCGGGTTCGCGCCGATGATGGCGGATATCTCCCATTGGTTCGTCAAGCGGCGCGGCCTGGCGGTCGTCATCGTCGCCTCCGGCAATTACCTGGCCGGGGCCCTATGGCCGCTGATCATCAACGCGCTCATGCCGCTGATCGGCTGGCGCGGCACCTATATGGCGATCGGCGGGTTCATCGTGCTGACCCTGCTGCCGGCCACCTTGTTCCTGCGGCGGCGCCCGTCCGCGCGCATGATGACCGAGGCTGATAATGCGACCAAGGCTTCCGTGGTCGACGTCGGCGTTTCGCGGCGGCTGCTCATCGGCTTGCTGATGCTGGCGGGATTTTCCTGCTGCACGGCCATGTCGATGCCGCAGGTCCATATCGTCGCCTATTGCGGCGACCTCGGCTACGGCGTCGCGCGCGGTGCCGAGATGTTGTCGCTCATGCTGTTCCTCGGCATCGTGTCGCGCATCGGCTCCGGCTTCGTGGCGGATGCCATCGGCGGCACGGCGACGCTGCTGATCGGCTCGCTCATGCAGGGCGTGGCGCTGCTGCTATACCTCTATTTCGACGGGCTGACGTCGCTCTACGTCGTCTCCGGCATCTTCGGCCTGTTCCAGGGCGGCATCGTGCCGATGTATGCCGTGATCTGCCGCGAATTGCTGCCGCCACGCGAAGCCGGCGCGAAGATCGGCCTCCTCGTCTCGTCGACGATCGTCGGCATGGCGTTCGGCGGCTATTTCTCCGGCGTGATCTTCGACGTCACCGGCTCGTATCGCATGGCCTTCCTCAACGGCGTGCTGTGGAACGCGCTCAATCTCGCGATCGTCGGCTGGCTGCTCTGGCGCCGCCGCAAGTCCATACCGGTTCCGTTCGCCACGGCGGCCTGACCGTCGTCAAGGAGTACCGGCGATCAGTGCGTCATACAGGTCCGTGCCGCCCATCTGACCGCCCTTCAGCATGATTTCCAGCCCGTCGAACGCGGGATCGTCGGCGCGCAGGCGGCACAGAGCGACGCCGGGGCCGAACTGGCCCAGCCAGATCAAACCCCAGGGCGCCAGGGCCTGGACCGCGTGGCTCGACGTGTCGCCCCCCGCGATGCCGACGCGCGACACGGGATGGCGTTCCAGCACCCGGCGCAGCAGCCGTGCGCAGGCTGACGCCAGCAGGCTTTGGACCTCGGCGACCGTGCCGGTCGAGGCCGCGGTGTGGGCCAGGACGTGCCGGCCGTCACGCAGCAGTTCGGCGATGCGGGTCTCGATCTCCGGAACGTAGGCCGGGTCGTCTTGCACCAGCCGCATCGCATCCAGCGGCACCTTCACATAGGCCCCGGTCGCGGCGATCTGGCGCGCATTGACCGGCGACATGCTGCCGGCCAGCAGGAAGACCGGACCGCGTGCCGGCGCAATGCGCCCATCCCGGGCGCGACGGTTCAGCTGCCAGTGATCGATCAGGGCCTGGGCCACGCCGCTGGCACCGACCACCAGCAGCGGTGCGGCCCGCGCCCGCTCCCACAGCAGCCGGCCGATCATGCCCAGGTGAGCCTCGGTGCCGACGTCCAGCAGGATCGGCCGGATCGTGGCGTCGGTCGCGAGCAGCCCGTCCAGCATCTCGTCCAGTTCTGCCGCCGGACGGCCGTACGCGCGCCAGTCGATCAAGCCGATCGGTGCCAGGCCCTGCCGGCGGAGGTGCCGGCGCAGGTCGGCCTCGTCCATCGGCGTGACCGGGTGGTGCTGCATGGTCGGATGCCGATCGATCCGATGGGCCGGCCCACCCGCTTCCGACACGGCGAAAAGCTGACCGAACAGGCAATGGCGCCCCAGGCTGGGCTGCCCGCCCAGGATCGGCACGAACGGGTTGGCGAGCGGCGCGTGGAGCGTTTCGATCGCCGTCGCGATGTTGCCGACGTGCGGCGCGCTGTCGAAGGTCGAGCAGCATTTATAGTGGAGGACCCGCGCCCCGCTGACCGCCAGGAACCGGGCGAGCGGTTCGAGTGCGCGCCGCATCGCGTCCGGCGCCATGGCCCGGGCCGCACCGGCGATGCCCAGCGCGTCCAGGTCGCCGACCGCCGCCAATTGCTTGGCGCTGGGCACGTCCAGGAACAGGAAAGCCCTGAGGCCGGCCTGGGCCAGGGTGGCGAGCGTGTCGCTGGCGCCGGTGAAATCGTCGCCGTACCAGGCGAGCTTCAAGCCCGACATCGCGGCGTCAATGGCCGAAGAAGGCGAGGGCGTCGCGCAATTCCGGTGAGGTGAGCGCCGCCGTCGTCAGGCTTTGTCCCGTCCGGACCGCGTCCCAGGCCTGGTGCAGGCTGCGCACGCCGGCGGCCGCTCCGCCCGGATGGGCCAGGATGCCGCCGCCGGCCATGAACAGCAGGTCGGCGCTCGGCACCGTCTCCAGGGTGATCGGCAGGGTGCCGGCCCATTGCCCTGACGAGAAAGCCGGCATGACCCGGTCGTCGAGATCGTTCGGATCCGCAAGCGGGGTCAGGCAATCGCGCGCCGACGTTCGGACCTCGTCGTCGCTTTGCGAGAATTTGCCCTGCAGCCCGTGGACATGCATGTGGTCGACGCCGGCCAGGCGCCACAGCAGCTGGTAGGGCTGGAAATCCATGCCGAGCGCCGGCGCGCGCGAGAACATGCCGAAGCCGTTGCGATGGCCGTGGACGGCCAGGCCGGTCTCGCGCCGGATCGCCTGGACCGACGAAAATCCGCACCAGTTGAGGCTCATCATGACGCAGCTGCCGCCCTCGCGGGCGACCAGCTCGGCATGGCGCCGCATCGCCTCGTGCTCGTCGCTGATGTTGAAGGCGACCATGACCGCCTTGCCGGTCCGGTCGCGCCAGCGCCGCACCCGGTCCATCACCGCCCGGATCCGCTCGCCGATCGGCGCATGGGCCGGGTCCGCGCAGACCTCGTCGTCCTTGATGAAATCGATGCCGGCCGCGCACAGGTCGCCGACCAGGTCGCCGGTCGCCTCGGCCGAGAGGCCGACGTTCGGCTTGATGATCGTACCGATCAGCGGCCCTTCGGCAACGCCCGTCAGGGCCCGGGTGCCGGCCACGCCATGGCGCGGCCGCTCGAAGCGCGCACGGAATTCGGGCGACAGGCGAATGTGCTCGAGGCGCACCCCCGTCGTTTCGCCCAGGTCGTACAGGTTGCCGGCCACGGTCGCGGCCAGGGTCGGCAGGTTGGTGCCGATGTTGGCGGTCGGGAACGACACGGTCACGCGCGCCCGGTGCCAGACGCCGTCCGTGCGCTTTCGATCGAGCAAGGCGTTGGGCAGGCTGGGCGTTGCGGCCGGCTCCAGCGTCTCGATCCGCTCGACGGTGGCGCGGCTGCGGGCGCGCAGGTCGTCGGTCTCGCCCGCCACGCGCACGAAGGTGCCGCTGCTCTGTTCGCCGGCCAGCACCTCGGCCACCTTGGCCGGGTCCAGCGGCGTTTCGATCAGGTAGGTCGCTTCCAGACGGTCCGCCATCATGGTCAGAGCGTGGCCAGGTCGGGGAAGGGACGGACCGGGTCGCGCCCGTCCCAGCCCTCGGCGGCGGCACGGATCAGGTCGAACAGTTTGCCCTTGGGGCCGGCGACCTCCGACAGTTCGATGACCGTGCCCGGATGCACGCCCGGATGGTCGCCCTGGTCGAAATAGGCGAAGCGGCCCTTCTCGCCGACCTCGCCGCTCATGACCGGCCTGAAGCCCTGCCGTTCGAGCCTGGCCAGATCGTCGTCGTAGGACTGGGTCCAATAGGCGACATGCTGCAGGCCCATATTCCCGCGGTCCATGAATTCGCGGTACATCGACGGCGCGCCGTTGCGGGTCTGGATCAGTTCCATCTGCAGCGGACCCGAATTGGCGAGCGCCACCGAGTTGTGCACCTCGTAGCTCTCGCCGCGGAACCGGTAGTTCCGGATCGGCACGCGCTCGTTATAGAACCAGGGGCCGATGCCCAGCACCTCGCTCCAATAGGCCATGGCGGCCTCGATGTCCGGCACGACGAAGCCGGCCTGGCGGATCTGGCCGAAAAAGCGACTCATGAGCGTACTCCGGAAACGGATCAGGAAGGGAGGAAGCCGGTCGACAGCCAGGGCACGGCCGCGACGATGACGAGGCCTGCGAGCAATGCCGCGACATAGGCCCAGATATGCTTGATGCCTTCGTCGGGACTGATCTTGCTGATCGCGCAGGCGCCGTAATAGCCGACGCCGAACGGCGGCGAGAACAGGCCGATGCCCATCGCCAGGATCACGACCATGGCGTAATGCACCTCGTGGACCCCGGCTTGGCGCGCGATCGGGAACAGCAGCGGTCCGAACAGGACGATGGCCGGAATGCCTTCGAGCACGCTGCCCAGCACGACGAAGACGAGGATGGAGATGGCGAGGAAGCCGTAGGCCCCACCGGGGATGCCGGCCATCAGATGGGCCAGGTCGCGCGAGAAGCCCGACTGGGTCAGGCCCCAGGCCATCGCCGTGGCGCAGCCGATGATGAAGATGATGGCGCCCGACAGCGATGCGGTCTCGACCAGCATGGGCACCAGCCGCCGCCACGGAAACTGGCGGTAGACCAGCAGGCCGACCAGCGCCGAATAGACGATGCCGATGGTCGACACCTCGGTCGCCGTCGCCACGCCTTCGACGACTGCCGCGCGGATAACAAACGGCAGCAGCAGCGCCGGCAATGCCACGACCAGCAGCCGCGCGATCTCCGACCGGCTGTGGCGCTTGACGTGGCTCAGGTCCTCGCGGCGATAGCGCCACCAGACGACGCTGCACAGGGCGATGCCCAGCACGAGGCTCGGCAGCAGGCCGCCGGTGAACAGCGCCGTGATCGAGACCCCGGTGACGGAACCGATGGTGATCAGCACGATGCTGGGCGGGATCGTCTCGGTCTGCGCGCCGGACGTGGCCAGCAACGCCACCAAGTCGCCGGGCTTGGCGCCACGCTTCACCATCTCGGGAAACAGCATCGGCGCGATCGCTGCCATGTCGGCGACCTTGGAGCCGGAGATGCCCGAGATCAGGTACATGGCGCCCAGCAGCACATAGGACAGGCCGCCGCGCACATGGCCCAAGAGGCTCGCCAGGAACTGGATCATGGCCTTGGCCATGCCGGTCATCTCGATGAGCAGGCCCAGAAACACGAACAGCGGCACGGCCAGCAGGATCAGGTGCGACATGCCTTCGTCGACCCGCCCGACCATGACCAGCATCGGTGTCTGGGTGGTGAGCGCCAGATAGCCGAAGGTGGCGAGCGCGAAGGAAAAGGCGATCGGCACGCCGGCGAACACGGTGGCGCCGACCCCGACCACGAAGAAGATGACCAGGTTGGCCTTGCCGAGCGGCGCCAGCACCGGCCCGGCCAGCCAGAAGGCGGCGACGATGGCGGCGGTGACGCCGAGCGCTACCAGCCGGTCGCCCAGGGTGCCGACCCGGACCAGCCGAAGGGCAGCGGCGAGGATCATCAGGCCGATGCCCACCGGCAGGGCCACCGCGCGCCAGGCACTGCTGATCTCGAGCGCCGGGGTCACGATGTCGGCCTCTTCGCTGGCATAGTCCCAGGCCGGCCTCACGATCAGCACCAGGAAGGCCAGCGAGGCCGCGATCGCGAACGTATCGAGCAACACCCGCGAGCGGAGCCCGAAGCGGCTGACCAGTGCGGTCATGCGCATATGCTCGCCGCGGCGAAGCGCGATGACCGCGCCCAGCATCGACAGCCACAGGAACAGGATCGACGCCAGCTCGTCCGACCAGACCAGCGGGTGCTGGAACCCGTAGCGGGCGACGACGCCGGAAAACAGCACCAGGATTTCCGTCAGCACCAGCAGGGCCGCCGCCGCCTCGACCGTGACGGCGAGCGCGGACTCGACCCGTCCGGCCGCCGCCGCGAGACCGCGGAGACGGGCTGGCGTCCGACCCTGTCGGGACATGGCGGTCACAACGGCCACCGCTAGGCCAGCTTGCCCACGGACTGCTCCAGTAGGCCCCAAGCCTCGTCGCCGAAGCGGCCCTTCCAGTCGGCATAGAAGCCCGAATCGCGCAGGGCAGCGCGGAAACTGTCGGCCGCCGGCTTGTTGAAGGCCAGGCCCTTGGCCTGCAGGTCGGCCTGGACGGTTTCGTTCAGCTTGCGGATGTCGTCGCGCTGCTTCAGCCCGGCATCGTTGATCGCGCCGGCGACGATGGTCTTCAGGTCGTCCGGCAGCCGCTCCCAGGTACGGCCGTTCGCGATGAACCAGAAACCGTCCCAGATATGGTTGGTCAATGAACAGTATTTCTGCACTTCGTTGAGCTTCGCCACCTGGATGATCGGCAGCGGATTCTCCTGCGCGTCGACGATCTTGGTCTGCAGCGACGTATAGACTTCGCTGAACTGCAGGCTGACCGGCGAGGCCGACAGCGCCTTGAACATGGCGATGCTGAGCGGGCTGACCGGCACGCGGATCTTCAGGCCGTTCATGTCATGGGCCGTTTCGATCGGCTGCTTGCTGCTGGTGGTCTGGCGGAAACCGTTGTCCCACATGCGCTCGAACGCGTGCAGGTGCATCTTGGCCATGGCGTCGCGGACATGGGCGCCCAACTTGCCGTCCATGGCGGCCCACACCTGATCGTAGTCGGCGAAGGCGAAGCCCACCGCATTGATCGCCGCGACCGGTACCAGCGTCGCCACGACCAGGGCCGACGGCGTGAAGAAATCGATGCCGCCGCTGCGCACCTGGGCCAGCATGTCGGTATCGCCACCCAATTGGTTGTCCGGGAAGATCGTGATTTCGACCCGGCCCTTGGACTCCGCCTTGATCCGGTCGACCGCTTCCTGCGCACGGATGTTCAGCGGGTGGGTCAGCGGCAGGTTGTTGCCGTATTTGAGGGTGAATTCCGCGGCGCGCGCCACGCCGGGGGCCGCGAGCGCGAAGGGCGCAGCCGCGAGCGATTGCAAAACGGTACGCCGGGACAGAACGGCCATTGACGCTTCCCTCCAAATGACTTTATCGATGATGCAATTTGATGCGCCATCACTCCGGATTTTGAGCAAAAATATTGACGATCGACGGGATGTGTCAAACCATCATAATGATGGTTTTTGATGTGAAATCGCGCCGGGAAATGAACCGATGACCGGTCGGGCGCGGATCGGGGATGTCGCACGCCGGGCCGCCGTGTCGGGTGCCACGGTCGACCGCGTGCTGAACCGCCGTCCTGGCGTGCGCGAGGCGACGGTGCAACGCGTGTGGGCCGCCGCGCGGGAGCTGGGCTACCTGTCGGAAGCCGATCTCTTCGCCAGCCTCGCCCCGTCGCCGATGCGTCTCGAGTTCCTGCTACCGGCCGGCACGAACCGCTATCTGCGCATGCTGGGCGAATACATCCGGAATGCCGAGGAAGTGCTGTCGCCGTTCAACGTGCGCTGCCGCTGCCACTTCATCGACAGTTTCGACCCGCAGGTTCTGGCCGAAAGCCTGCTGCGTTATGGCAAGGGCGCCGACGGGATCGCATTCATGGCGTTGGAACATCCCGTGGTGCGCGAGGCCGTCAATGCGCTGGCCGCGCGCGGGGTGCATGTCGTGACCTTGATCTCGGACCTGTCGAATTCCCGGCGGGCGGCCTATGTCGGCATGGACAATCGGGCGGCGGGCCGGACCGCCGGCTACCTGGTTGGGCGCCTGCTGGGGCCGCGCGGCGGCCAGGTCGCGATGATCGCCGGCAGCCTCAGCTATCGCGGGCACGAGGAACGCGAGATGGGCTTCCTGCACGTGATGCGCGAGATGTTCCCGTCGCTGGGCGTGGTGGGCCTGCGCGAAGGGCACGACGATGCCAACAACAATTACCGCCAAGCCCGCAGCCTGCTGGCGCAGCATGGCGACCTGGTAGGGCTCTACAACATCGGCGGCGGGTCCGGCGGTATCGGCCGGGCACTCAAGGAAACCGGGCGGGACCGCCAGGCGGTGTTCGTCGGGCATGGCCTGACGCCGGACACCCGAAGCCTGTTGATCGACGGCACGCTCGACGCCGTGATCACCCAGGATCCGCCGTCGATGGTGTCGAACTGCATCCGGATCTTCACCAACCTGCGCGATCAGCGCGAGCCGATGGCTGGCGTCGAGCCGATCCGGATCAGCATCATCTTCCGCGAGAACCTGCCCTGACGGGCTCTGCGTCAAGCCGCCTGTCTGGGACGCAGCAGGATCGCCTGCAGGGAATAGTTGCCCGGACCGAACGTCGCGATCAGGCCCAAGCCGCCCATCAGGCCCAGGTTCTTCAGGAAATTCACCGTCTGCGACACGACCGTGGCATCGGTCGCCGCCCAGAACTGATGGAACATCAAGGTGGCCGCGAAGGTGAAGGCGATCAGGATGCTCGCCGCCGGCCGGGCCAGCAGGCCCAGCAGCACCGCCGTGCCGCAGCCGAGTTCGATCGACAGGGCGCCGGCCGCCAGCACCTTGCCCAACATGCCACCCCCGCCCGGCAGGCGCGACGCGGTCACGCTGAACGCCAGGATCTTGCCGATGCCGCTGTAATAGAACAGCGGGGTGAACAGGATGCGGGCCGCGAGCAGCGCGACGTTCTTGAAGGGATCATTCTCGGACATGCGGCATCTCCTCGAGCTTATTTTCCGGAAGGCTTCAGGCCGAAATCGTATGTGAGGAAGCGGAACGGCCCGGTCATCCGGCCGTCGCCCGAATCGTGCCGGGTGAAATCGGCGATCAGCGAATTCTTCACGCCGAATACCGCATCGGAATCCAGGTACGGGCTGTCGGCCGCGAAGACATGGGTCACCAGCGTCTGGTAGCCCTCGGCCGCAATCATGAAATGGATGTGGGCCGGACGATTGGGATGGCGCGCGGTCGCCTGCAGCATGTCGCCGACCGGCCCGTCGTCGGGGATCGGGTAGAACGAGGGCATGACGGATTTGAAGGAAAACTTGCCGTCCGCGCCGGTATGGAAACGGGCGCGCAGCAGAGCGGTCTCCAGTTCCGGGCGCTGCACGTCGTAATACCCGTCCCGGTCGGCCTGCCAGACGTCGACGATCGCACCGGCCAGCGGCCGGCCGTCGGCGCCGCTGACCGACCCGTCGACCAACAGCGGTTCACCCGGCAGGCTGCCGGCGATGTCGGCGCCTAGCGGAAATTCCGGTGGTCCGGCGACGTAGAACGGGCCGAGCACGGTCGTCTCGGTGGCGCCGTCGGGCATGCGATGGTTGATGGCATCGACCAGCATGGATAGGCCGAGCGTGTCCGACAGCAGGATGAATTCCTGCCGCTTGTCGGTGCACATCCGGCCGGTGCGGGTCAGGTAGTCGATGGCGTATTGCCATTCCTCGAACGTCAGTTCGACGTCGCGGGCGAAATCGTGCAGATGCCGCACCAGGCTCTGCATGATTTGTTTCAGGCGCGGATCGGGCGTGGCCGTGAAACGGTCGAGCACGGCCGCGGTGATGTTCGTCTCGTCGAAGTCACGCACGGGCGGGGTTCCTGTCGGCAAGGGGGCGCAGCGGTGCGCCGCGATGGGCATCGCCCAGCAGGGCGCGGATCGACGGCTCGGAGATCGGCCTGGGATTGGGATAGGGCACGGCCGCCGCGAATGCGGCGAGCCGGTCGAGGTCCGCCTCGCGCACGCCGAGCGCCGCCAGCGACGATGGCGCACCCAGCGCTATCGCCAGGTCGAGCAGGCCCTGGGCGGCGTCCGCCGTGCCGAGCGCGCGGGCGATCCGGGCCATCGCCTCCGGTGCCGCCCCGGCATTGAACCGGGCGGCATGGGGCAGGATGACCGTGTGGGTTTCGGCATGCGGCAGGTCGAGGGCGCCGCCCAAGGTATGGCACAGCTTGTGGTGCAGCCCCATGCTGGCCGCATTCAGCACGGAGCCGCACAGCCACGCGCCATAGAGTGCGTCGCTGCGCGCTTCGCGGTCGTGGGGCGTCGTCGCCAGGCGAGGCAGGGCGCGGGCGAGCGCCCGGATGCCTTCCTCCGCCAGCAGCGAGACCACCGGGTTGCCGTCGAACGCATACAGCGCCTCGACCGCATGGGCGATCGCGTTCATGCCGGACACGGCGGTGAGCGGACCGGGCAGTGTCAGGGTCAGGTCGACGTCGTAGAGGATGACCTCCGGCAGCACTTTCGGGTCGCGCAGGGTCGTCTTCCTGCCGTCGACGGTCTGGCCGAGGATCGAGGTCGCCTCGGAGCCGGCATAGGTCGTCGGGATGACGATCTGCGGCAGGTCCGTGCGCAGGGCCAAGGCCTTGCCGAGGCCGACGGTCGACCCGCCGCCGAGCGAGACGATGCAATCGGCATCGATCCGGGAGACCAGCGCCAGGGCGTCCTCGGTGACCGCCACCGGCGTATGCATGGTGGCGCCGGCGTAATGGCCGGCCGCCAGCGTGCCCAACTGCTCGACCAGACGCAGCGCCGCCGCCTGTTGCTGCGGCGTCGACAGCACGAGGGCGCGCTGGCGGCCCAGCCGCCGGATCTCCTGCGGCAGTTCGGCGACCGTGCCGGACCCGAACAGCACCCGGACCGGCCAAGCCATGTAGGTGAACGGTGGCATGGCGGGTCAGTCGAGCTTGAACAGCGACCGGGCGTTGCCGCGCCCGATCTTGTAGCGGTCGTTCTCGGCGATCGCGGTCGTGTCGAACCAGGCGGCGGCATGGTCGATGTTCTCGAACGGCCAGTCGGCCGAGAACAGGATCCGGTCGGCGCCGATCTCCAGCATCGCGTCGATCAACGTCTGGGTGCGGAAATTGCCCGAGGTCGTAATGTGGAAGTTCTCACGGAAATACTCGGCGATCTTGCGTTTGGCCGGATAGCGGTTCTGTTCCTTCATCCACTTGTTGTGGTTGTCGACCCGCCACATGGAATAGGGCAGCCCCTCGCCCATATGCCCGATGATGATCTGCAGCTTTGGATGGGCATCGAACAGGCCGGATCCCATCAGGCGCAGCGCATGCACCGCGGTTTCCTGGCCGAACGCCCAGGTCGGCCCCATCAGCCAGCGATGCCCCTCGTAGAGCGCGGCATCCTTGGCGAGAGGGTTGCGCGGGTGCAGGTAGAACGGCACGTCCAGCCGTTCGACCTCGGCCCAGAACGGCCAGAATGCCTTGCCGTCGTAATAGACGGCATCGTCATGCTCGGCGACCTGGGTGAAGCCGTTGACCAGCGCGCCCTTGAAGCCCAGCTCGTTCACGCAGCGGGCCAGCTCGCGCGCCGCCGCCTCAGGGTCCTGCATCGGCAAGGCCGCCAGGCCCTGGAAGCGATCGGGGCGGCGTTGCACCTGCTCGGCCAGGAAGTCGTTGGCGCGCATCGACAGGCCGATGGCGTGCGCGCTGACCCGGATGGCCTGGACCGCCGGAGCGTTGAGCGACAGCAGCATCATCTCGATGCCGTGGGCGTCCATCTCGCTGAGGCGGCGATCCTGGATGTCGAGCAGGCGGGCCTTCAGTTCCGGCCAGTCGCTCTCCGGCGAAAAGCCCGCACTGTCATTCACCGTTTCGTCGAGCGCGAAATGCTCCTCGAGCGCGATCTTGCCCTGCATCTTCCGGTCCTTCCTTAGCGCCTCGTCGGCGAATTTCCCGAATGAGGCGCCTCCGTCGGCATTGTTGTCAATGGGAATGTTGCATTGACAACAATGCCGACGGAAATCATTATCTGAAAAAATCGGATAGGGGAGGCGCGCCATGCATACGGAAACCCAGGTCAACGTCGAGACGGAACTGAGCGAGGCGCGGGTTGGCCGGCTGCATCGCACCCTGGGCGTGCTGATCACGCTCATGACCATGTTCGACGGCTATGACACCTTCAATCCGGCCTATGTGATCCACTATGTCGCCGGCCCCTGGGGCCTGACACCAGGCCAGGCGGGCTTCCTGGTCAGCAGCGGACTGGTCGGGTTCCTGGTCGGCGCCGCCGGCCATGGCGCGGTTGCGGACCGGCTGGGGCGACGCCGGACGATGATCGCCGGCCTGTGGCTGGTGAACCTGTTCACCCTGCTGACACCGCTGCTGGGGCATGGTTTCGCGGTGTTCTGCGGCATGAGGATGCTGACCGGCATCGGCCTCGGCGTGCTGCTGCCGCTCGGGACCACCTACATCAACGAACTGGCGCCGCGGCGCGTCAGCAACGTCTTCTCGCTGTGGGGCGTGACGCTCGGCTGGTCCTTGGGCGGGACGGTCGCCGGCCTGGTCGGCGTATTCCTGACGCCGCGCTTCGGGTGGGAAATCCTCTATTGGGTCGGCGCGTTGTCGATCCCGCTGACCTTCGTGCTGCAGGCCGTCCTGCCGGAAAGCCCGCGCTTCCTGGCGGCGAAAGGCCGGACCGAGGAATTGCGTGCCCTGCTTGGCCGGCTGCGGCCGGAACGGGCCGCGAGCTATGCCGCGGCTGCACTGGTGCTGCCGCCTGTGCCGCGCGTGCGCAATCCGATCGCGGCGTTGCTGGAGCCGCGCTATCGCCGCGTGTCGCTGACGATCTGGGCGACGTCGTTCCTCAGCCTGTTCTGCGTGTTCGGCCTGACCGGCTGGATCCCGACCGTGATGATGCAGCGGGGCGAGAGTTTCGCGGCCTCGTTCGGCTTCGGCGCGCTGATGCAGATGACCAGCTTCCTGGGCGGGCTGACCCTGGCCGGCATCGTCGACCGGCGGCCGTCACGCGCCACGCGGTTCCTCAGTACCTGGTGGCTGGTCGGTGGCTTCAGCGTACTGGTGCTGCTGTTCGCCGACAGCCATGTCGTCAACCTGGTCTCGGTCGCGGCCTCCGGCTTCTTCATCGTCGGCGCCCAGCATGTGCTGAACAATTTCACCGCCAGCAGCTACGAGACCGGAATGCGTGCTTCCGCGGTCGGCATGGAACTGGGCGTGGGACGCGTGGGCGCCATCCTGGGTCCGTTCGTCGCCGGGCTGCTGCAGAGTGCCACCCATGGGTCGCAGGCGATGTTCTGGACGTTGGGTATCGCGGCCCTGGTCGGTGCCGGCACCATCGCGTCGCTCGGGCTGCGCGGTCCGCAGGCGCCGGAGGTTCAACTCGTCCGCAGTTAGTCGGACGCCGCCTTGCGTCGCGCCTTGGGCTTGGCGGCCTCGGCGGCGTCCCAGGCGTCCAGTTCGGCCTCGAGCATGTCGACGTTCTGGTAAATCACGTTCAGCGTCGCCTTGAGCGCATCGATCTCGGCGGCGCTGAGCGCGCCGGTCGCGACCTGCTCGTAATAGTGGGCGCGCGGCTGCAAGCGGGTAACCAGGACCTTGCCGGCATCGGTCAGGCCGACATGCAGGCTACGCTGGTCGTTCTCGGGACGCACGCGCGTCACCAAACCCCGGCGCTGCATGGTGGCGACGAGCCGCGACAGGGTCGACATTTCCATGACCGTCAGCACTGCCAGGTCGCCCAGGCGCTGGACGCCGTTCTCCTCGGCCAGGAACGCCAGCACCCGGTACATCGGCAGGGTCAGGTCGTCGCGCTTCAGCTCGCGGGCGAACAGCTCGCCCATGCGCACGCCCAGGCGGGCCAGCAGATAGGGCAGGGCGCGGGACGGACGATACAAGGCGACGTTGCTCCGACGAAGTTTCGGAGCAACGATAGCCTCACAACCTTTCGACCTGCAACGCTTGTGTCGACAATCGTTGCGTCGTTACGCGCCGAAGCCCTCGGCCGCCAGCGCTTTCGTGATCGCCGGCCGGGCGCGCATCGTCTCGTAGTGGCGCAGGCAATTGGCCGGCAGGTCCAGCTTCATGCGTTCGCGTGCCCAGAACTCCGTATAGAACAGGGCGGCGTCGGCGATCGAGAAGGTGCCGAGCAGGAAGTCCTTGCCCTCCAAGGCCTTGTCCATCAGGGCAAAGGCATTCGCGACGATGTCCCGGCCCTTGGCCTTGACCGCATCCTGGTCGGCACCAAAGTTTTCCGGACGGAACAGCCGCGAGAAGCCCTGCATGTGCAAGGTGGCCACGACATAGTCGATCGCCTCGAGCGCGCGGACCTGGCCGTCGACATCGTCCGGCAGCAGCTTCGCCTCCGGGTTGGTGCGGGCGAGCCAGGTGGCGATCGCCGGGAATTCGGTCAGGATCGAGCCGTCGTCCCGCTCCAGAGTCGGCACCTTGGACTTGGGATTGATCGCCTTGAACGCGTCCGAGTACTGCTCCTTGGTCGCGAAATCGATCTTCTGCAGATCGTAGGGCTTGCCGATTTCCTCGAGGATCACGTGGATGCCGAGCGCGCAGGTGCCGGGACCGTAGAAAAGCTTCATCGTCAGGGCCTCGATGGTTGAGCTTGGGTGTCGTAGAGCCAGGCGAGAGTGTCGCAGAATTTATCCTGTGTCATCCCGCGCATCATCTGGTTGCGCAGCAGGGCGTGGGCGCCGGCCGGGTGGTAGACGTGGGTGCCCAGCTCCCGGGCCTGCAACTGCACGCGGGCGGTACGCAACAGCCGATCGGCCCGATAGCTCTCCAGGCCCGCCTCGATCCGGTCCGGATGGTCGGCCAGGTTTTGCGCCAGGCTGACCGCATCCTCCAACGCCATGCAGGCGCCCTGGGCGAAATATTGCAGCATCGGATGGGCCGCATCGCCCAGCAGCACGACCCGGCCGTCGATCCAGTTCTCCACCGGATCCCGGTCGCAGATCACCCACGCCCGCCAGTTCCGCCCGTGATGGATGATCGCCTGGGCGCGCGGATGCACGCTGGCGAAGCCCGCCATCACGTCGTCATGATCGATCGGCCGGCCGGCGAAGGCCTCCGCCGGGTCGTTGTGGCAGGTGATGGCGAGGTTGAAGCTCTTCCAGTCGGACAGCGGGTAATGCACCAGATGGCATTTCGGTCCGGCCCAGAGCGTGGCGGCGTTCCAGCGCAGGTCTTCCGGCATCAGTTCGGTCGGGATCACCGAGCGATAGGTCGTGTGTCCGGCGATGCGCGGGACGCCATCGCCGATCATCTGCTGCCGGATCGCCGATTTCAGCCCATCCGCGCCGATCACCAGGCGGCCGCGGATGCGTTCGCCGGACCGCAGGAGGGCGACGGAGCCCGTGCCGTCCTGGTCGTACCCGACCACGTCGCAGCCGGTCCGGAGTTCGATCGCGGGGTCGGCCTCGCAGGCGCGCAACAGCACGCCATGCAGGTCGCCGCGGTGCACGACGGCGTATGGGTTGCCGAAGCGGCGGCGGAACGGCTCCATCAGGTCGACCAGGGTGATTTCCTCCCCGGTCAGCGCGTCCATCAGGCGCAGGTGATCGACGAACACCGAAATGGCGCGGGCCTCTTCGCCGACTCCCAGCCGGTCGAGCGCATGGAAGGCGTTGGGGGCGAGCTGGATGCCGGCGCCGATTTCCCGCAGCTGTGCCGCCCGCTCCAGCACGGTGACCCGCCGCCCGGTTCCGGCGACGGCGAGCGCGGTCGCCAATCCGCCAATTCCACCGCCGACGATGACGATCGGTTCGTCCGGCATTTCGGCATTCTCCCCAAAGCCGCCCCAGGATCAGGCGCGGCTGCCCGGCCTGATGGGCGTTGGGAATATTGTAGCAGCATCATTTGCGAATGCAACGTTTGTGAATGTAGAGAAAGATTTTCACATCATGTTGCGGGGAGGTCGCCTTGGGCGCGATGGCAGCGCACGAGGTGGGCGGCACCGGCATTCTCGACCGCTTCCAGTCTTTGCGGCCGATCGCATCCCTCGCCGGCGACCGGGCAGCGGTCGCGGAAGAAGCAGCCGGTCGGCAGGTTCCGGTTGGACGGCAGTTCCTGGGTTTCCACCATGTCGTCGTCGTCGACGGGCTGGCCGATGCGCGGCACCGCGTCGAGCAGCAGCCTGGTATAGGGGTGTCGCGGATGGCCCAGCAATTCCGCCGCCTCGCCGATCTCGACGATCTGGCCCAGGTACATGACGGCGACCCGGTCGGCGATGTGGCGGATGACCGCGACATCGTGGGAAATGAACAGGTAGGTCAGCCGGTGGCTGCGCTGCAGCTCGACCAGCAGGTTCAGGATCTGGGCTTGCACCGAGATGTCGAGTGCCGAGGTCGGCTCGTCCAGGATGACGACCTGCGGATCCGCCGCCAGCGCGCGGGCGATGGCGATGCGCTGGCGCTGGCCGCCGGAAAACTCGTGGGGATAGCGGTCGATATGTTCGGGGCGCAGGCCGACCTGGGCGGCCAGCCGTTCGGCCAGGGCGCGCAGGTCCTGCCGGGCCGCCCGCTGGCGCAGGAACACCGGCTCGGTGATGACGCGCCAGACGCGCATGCGCGGGTCGAGCGAGGAATTCGGGTCCTGGAAGACGATCTGGGGCTGCACGCTGCCGGCGGCGCCCGCGACCTGCTCGACATGGATCCGTCCGCCGGTCGGCTTGACCAGGCCGATCAGCACCTGGGCGAGCGTGCTCTTGCCGCAGCCGGATTCGCCGACGATGCCCAGGGTCTCGCCGCGGGCGAGTGCGAAATCGATGCCGTTCAGGGCATGGGCATGCCCGGTCGGCCGGCCGCGCCAATCGCGGCCGACGGGGAAATGCACCGTCAGGTGCTCGACGCTCAACGGGCCGCGGGCGTCGGCGGTCATGCCTCTGCACTCCCCAGGCTGTCGAGCCAGCAGGCGCTTCGGCGCCCCTCCGCGCCCGAAACCGGCGCCAGAGGCGGCCGCTCGGCACATTTGCCGAAGACATGGCTGCAGCGATTGGCGAAGCCGCAACCGATCGGCGGCTGCCGCAGGTCCGGCACGTTGCCGGGGATGGCCCGCAGCAGCGCCTTGGGTGTCGCCTGCTCGGGCAAGCCTTCCAGCAGGGCGCGGGTATAGGGATGGGCGGGCGCCGACAGCACGGCGTCGGTCGGGCCGGTCTCGACGATGCGGCCGGCATACATGACATAGACCCGGTCGGTGAATTGCGAGACCAGCCCCATGTCGTGGGTGATGAACAGGATGGCGGCGTTCGATCGCCGGGCCCGGCGGCGCAGCAGCGACAGGACCTGCCGCTGCACCGTCACGTCGAGCGCCGTGGTCGGTTCGTCGGCGATGACGATGGCGGGCTCGCTGGAAAAGGCGAGCGCGATCAGCACGCGCTGGCGCATGCCGCCGGACAGCTCGAACGGATAACGCTCCATGATCTCAGCCGGATCGGCGATGCGCATGTCGCCCAGCAGCCGGATCGCCAGGGTCTTGGCCGCCGCCCGGTCGATCGGCCGATGGCGGCGGATCACCTCGATCATCTGGCGGCCGATCCGCCGGGTCGGGTTGAGCGCGGTCAGCGGCTCCTGGAACACCATGGCGGCCTGGCCGCCGCGCAGCCGGACCAGCTCCCGCTCCGGCGCCGCCAGCACGTCATGGCCCAGCAGCGAAACCCCGCCGTCGATGACCCGGTAGCGGCCGTCCGGCAGCAGCCGCAGGGACAGCATGGCCATGACCGACTTGCCGCAGCCGGATTCGCCGACGACGCCGACGATCTCGCCGGCCCCGACCGACAGGGTCACGCCGTCCAGCGCGCGCACGGCGCCGCCATAGACCGGGAACTCGATGGTCAGATCCCGGATGTCGAGGACATGGCTCTCGGACGCAACCATCAGCGGACCTTCTGTTTCGGGTCGGTGAGATCGCGCAGACCGTCGCCGAGCAGGTTGAAGCCGATGGCGGTGAACAGGATGGCCGAGCCCGGAAAGGCCGAGTACCACCATTGGTCGAGGATATAGTTGCGCGCAACCGAGATCATGGCGCCCCATTCCGCCGCTGGCGGCTGGGCGCCGAGGCCGATGAAGCTCAAGGCCGCCGCCATCAAGATCGTGGCGCCCAGGTCGAGCGTCGCCTGCACGATGATCGGCGGCAGCGCGTTGGCGGCGACGTGCCAGCGCAGGATCTGCCAGGGGCTGGCGCCGAAGGTGCGCGCCGCCTTGACGTAGGCGGCCTCGCGGATCGTGAGCGTCTGGCCGCGCGACAGGCGGACATAGGCCGGGATCCGCACCAGTGCTATGGCCAGCATGGCATTCCACAGGCTGGGTCCGAGGGCGGCGGCGAGCGCCATGGTGAGGACGAGCGACGGCACCGACAGCAGGACGTCCATCAGGCGCATGACGATCGTATCGATGCGTCCGCCCACGACGCCCGACAGGCCGCCGATCACGGTGCCGATCGTTCCGGCCAGGAACACCACGAAGAAGCCGATCGAGACCGAGATGCGTCCGCCATAGAGGACGCGGGCGAAGATGTCGCGACCGACCTCGTCGGTGCCGAACCAGTGGACCGCCGAGGGCGGCGCCAGCCGGGCGCGCAGATTGACCATGTTCGGCTCGAACGGCAGGAATTGCGGGCCGAGCGTGATGGCCAGGAACACGAGCAGGATCATGACCAGCCCGACGACGGCGAGCGGGCTGCGCCGCAGCCGATAGGCGAGGTAGCCCCAGTCGATCCAGGCGCGAGGCACCGCGGCCGCAGGGGCGGAGGTCGGGGATGCCATGTCAGCCGATGTCCGTGATGCGCGGGTCGAGCGCCAGATAGATCAGGTCGACCGACAGGTTGACGAACACATAGGCGAACGAGACGACGATGGTGAAGCCCATCACCGCCGGGAAATCCAGCGACTGGATCGATGCCACCACATAGGAGCCCATGCCGGGCCAGGCGAAGACCGTCTCGGTCAGCACGGCGCCGTACAGCAGGTCGCCGAAGGCGAGGCCCAGCACGGTGACCGACGGGATGAGCGCGTTCGGCAGGGCATGGCCCAGCACCACGCGCAGCCGCGACAGGCCGCCGGCCCGCGCGGTCCGGACGTAATCCTCGTTCAACTGGTCGAGCATGGCCGAGCGGATCTGTCGGGCGACGACGCCGACATGGACGAAGCCCAGGGTCAGCGCCGGCAGGATCAGGTGGCGCAAGGCACTGGCGAAGGCGACCCCGTCGCCGGCCAGCAGGGCGTCGACCAGGTAGAATCCGGTGATCAGCGGGGGCGGCGCCACCATCTGGTCGATCCGGCCGCCCCCGGGCAACCAGTGGAGCCGGCCGTAGAAGCACAGGATGACGAGCAGTCCCAGCCAGAACGCCGGCGTGGAAATGCCGGTCACGGCGATGGTCCGCACCAGATGGTCGATCGGCCGGTCGCGCCACACCGCCGACATGACGCCCAGCGGAACGCCGACCGCGATGGCAAACAGCAGGGCGGCTACCACCAGCTCGATCGTGGCGGGAAAGAAGGCGGTGATGTCGCCCGAAACCGGACGGCCGGTGCGGATCGAGGTGCCGAGGTCGCCGTGCAGCAGGTCGCGGACATAGTGGGCGTACTGCTCCCACAGCGGCCGGTCGAGGCGCAGGGTCTCGCGGATATGGGCGACGATCTGGTCGGATGCCCGTTCGCCGGCGATGAGCCGCGCCGGGTCGCCCGGGATCATGTGCGAGATCGCGAAGGTGATGAGAGAGACGCCGACGACCACGAGGAACAGGAACCCCAGGCGGCGACGGATGACGTTCAGAAAGGACATGGCCGCTCGCTCTGCGCGGGCCGGAACGGGGCACCGTCCGTTCCCGACGAGAAGGATTGCCGGGACGGCGCAAGCGCTGCCGCCCCGGCCCGGATCACTTGGACTTGGACATCTCGTCGACGTTGTAGATCTGTTCAAGCATCGGATTGAACACGAAGCCCTTCACGTCGCTGCGCAGCGCCACCTGGCTGTTCTTCTGGAACAGGTAGACGTAGGCCGCGTCGGCGACGGTGATCTTCTGGGCTTCCTGGTACAGCTTGGTGCGCTCCGCCTGGTTGGACTCGACCGCCGCCTTGCGCACCAGTTCGTCGACCTTGGGATTGGAGTAGAACGAGCGGTTGCCCGACAGCCCCTGTTTGCCGGAGTCGAACCAATAGTTCATGAACATGTAGGGGTCGGAGAAATCCGGGCTCCAATTGCCGATGGCGATGTCGAAATCGCCCTTGCCCAGGCGTTCGCGGAACGTGGCGTTGGCGATGTTCTCGATCGACACGGTGGCGCCGACCTCTGCCAGGTTGGACTGGGTCGCGAGCGCGATCGGCTCCCAATTGGGATCCTTGTTCGACATCACGAAGCTCAGCTTGATCTTCTCGGCGCCGGCGGACTTCAGCAGTGCTTTCGCCGCGGCCGGATCATGGGCCGCCGGCTTGATCGAGGCATCGTAGCCCCACATGCCTTCGGGGATCGGGCCGCCCATGGGCTTGCCCTTGCCCAGCAGGATGCCGTCGATGATCGCGCCATCGTCGATGGCGGCAACGATCGCGCGCCGCACCTCCGGCTTGTCGAGCGGGGGCCGCTTGTTGTTCAGGTAGAGATACGTGACCTTGAGGCTCGGATACTCGCTGACCGTGATGCCGTTGCCGGCCTTCTTCAACGCGTCGAGCTGGTCGCCCGGCAGATCCTCGGCGATGTCCAGGTCGCCGCCCTCGAGCTGCAGGCGCCGCGCCGACGCTTCGGCGACGATCTTGGTTATGACCTTGGAGAAGGGCGGCTTGGGGCCGGCGAACTTCGGGTTCGGCTCGAGCACGATGCTCTGCCCCTTCTCCCAGCTGGTCAGCTGATAGGGTCCGCTGCCGGCGGTATGGCCGGACAGCCAGCCCTGGGCCTGGTCGCCATCCTTCTGATGCTCCATGACCTTCGGGTTGACGATGGCGGCGCCGTTGTTGGCCAAGGTGTAGAGGAACGGCGCGAACGGCGTCTTCAGCTGGAAATGCACCGTCGTCGGGTTGACGACCGTGACCACGGTCCCGTCCGGGAAGGCTTCCGACGGTCCCTGCTTCAGGGCGAACAGCCGGTCGAACGAGAATTTGACCGCGGCGGCATCGACCGGCGTGCCGTCGGCGAAGCTGTTGCCCGGCTTCAGCGTGAAATCCCACGCCAGATTGTCGGCCGAGACGGTCCATTTCGTGGCGAGGTCGCCCTCGACGCTCGTCAGGCCCTTGCCGTTCTCGGTCTTGTAGCGGACCAGCCGCTGATAGGCCGGGTAGGTGACGGTCCAGTCGTTGTTGTCGACGGTTACGCCGGGATCGAGCGTCTGCGGATCGGCGGACTTGCCGATCACCAGCACGTCCTTGGCGGTGGCCGCCCAGGCGGCGGGTGCCGCGGCCGCGGCGGCCAGGACGGTGATGGCCGCCACTATCTTGCTTGCATCTGACATGTCGGAAAGCCCCCTGTTAAGGATGTTGAGATCGTATGCTTTTTCTGGTTTCGACTACTTCATGTATTGCCCGAACAGCTCCTGGGCGTCGGACAGCCGGTCCAATTGACGTTTCACCGCGTCGCCGAGCCGGTCGGCGACGTCCAGCGTGAGCAGGCTGAGCGCGAAATGGATGCCCAGGGTCGAGCGGAACAGGAAATCGGAGTCTGCCGGCAAAGCCACCACATGGGGCGTAATTTCCGCAGCCCAGTGGCAGAATTCGTCGCAGAACACGATGACGTCCGCGCCCTGGTCGCGCGCCGCCCTGGCCAGCACCGGACCGTTGCGGCCATAACGGAACACGTCGATCAGGATCAGCGTCCGCTTCGGCGCCGGATCGGTCAGGACCTTGGCATAGACGCCGTCGCCGCCGTCGAGTTCATGGACGTTGGGCCGCACATAGCCCAGTCGCAACGCCAGGCCGGTGGCGAGGTAGCTCATGGTCTGGAACCCGGTGACGAATACGCTGTCCGCCTCGGCGACCAGCCGCGTGATGTCCTGCCAGATCGGCTTCGTGCGGTACTCGCAGACCTTGCGCATGGAAGCGACGGCCGCCTGGTACTGCACGTCGTTGTCGAGCGATGCGCGGCCCTTCTGGAATTCGTCGAACCTGCTGCCGATCCGGCTGACCGACGGGCCATAGACCTGGCGCCTGGTGACCTTCTTGGCGGCGGCCACATTCTCGAAGCCCAGCTTCTTGAAGAAGCGGGTCACGGTCATGGCGCTGACACCCGAGCGCTCGGCGATCGCGGCGCTGGTCTCGATCAGCACGGCGTCGGGATTGGCCGTCAGATAGGCGGCGACCCGCTTCTCGAGCTTGGTCAGCCCGGCCGCGCGCTCGGTCATCACCTCCAGCAGGTTTTCAACCATGACCGCGCGGCTCCATGCTTCCCGGGCACCACGCTATGACGGATTTCTACCGTCTTCAATAAAATGTTACGGCTTTATCTTTTCTGTTGATTTGCCGCGCGCCGACCAAGGTCGTGCGCAAGCGATCGACCAGGGTATATATTCCGCAGGGCAAGTCACAAGGCGATGGGGCGACGCGATGTCGATCGAATGGGCGCATGTCGGCCCGACCCTGGTGGCGGCGTTCCTCGCCTCGACGGTCGAGTTCGTCGAGGCGCTGACGGTGGTGCTCGCGGTCGGCACGGTCCGCGGCTGGCGCGGCGCGCTGGCGGGTGCCGGGGC
Organism: Aliidongia sp.; assembly: GCF_035943795.1. Classification (NCBI taxonomy): domain Bacteria; kingdom Pseudomonadati; phylum Pseudomonadota; class Alphaproteobacteria; order Rhodospirillales; family Dongiaceae; genus Aliidongia; species Aliidongia sp. The sequence goes on from NZ_DASZBY010000116.1 coordinate 100,595, forward strand.
GGGTTTGCTGGTGCTGCTGGCGATGATCCTCATCCTGGGGCCGGCCCTGACCCGGATTCCCCTGGGTCCGGTCCAACTGGTGGTCGGCACCCTGCTGCTGCTGTTCGGCATGCGCTGGCTGCGCAAGGCGATCCTGCGGGCCGCGGGCGTGATCCCGTTGCACGACGAGGCGGCGGCCTTCGCGAAGGAAACCGCATCCCTCAGCGGCCTCGGCACCAGAGATCGTGGCTGGGATCGGGTGGCGATCGCCGCCGCCTTCAAGATCACCATGTTGGAAGGGATCGAGGTCGTCTTCATCGTGATCGCGGTCGGTGCGGGCGGTCAGGGATTGCTGCTGCCCGCTATCCTGGGTGCGCTCGCGGCTTTGATCGCGGTCGTGCTGCTGGGCATTCTGGTGCACAAGCCGCTGACCAGGATCCCCGAGAACCAGCTCAAATTCATCGTCGGCGTCCTGCTCTCGGCCTTCGGCGCCTTCTGGGTCGGCGAGGGCATCGGCCTCACCTGGCCGCGTGGGGACTGGTCCATTCCCGGCTTGATCGCGGGCTTCCTCGCCGCCGCCCTGATCGCCGTTCCCGTCTGCCGGAAACGGGCCGCCTGATGGGCTGGCTCGGGACGATCCTGCGCGAGGCCTACGGCCTGTTCGTCGATGACGGCCTGTTCGCCGTGGCGATCCTGCTGTGGCTGGGCGTGACCTGGCAGATCCTGCCGCGCCTGGGTCTGCCACCCGATTTGGCGGGCATCGTCCTGTTCGGCGGCCTCGCGCTGATCCTGCTGGAGAGTGCCGTCCGACGGTCCAGGCGTCCCTAGGGTCAGTCCCGGAACACGACGGTGCGATGCCCGTTCACCAGCACGCGGTCGTCGAGGTGCCAGGCGAGTGCGCGGGCGAGCACGCGGCGCTCGATGTCGCGGCCCTTGCGGACCAGGTCCTCGGCCGAATCCTGGTGGCTGATCCGCTCGACGTCCTGTTCGATGATCGGACCCTCATCCAGGTCCGCCGTCACGTAATGCGCGGTGGCGCCGATCAGCTTTACCCCGCGTTCCTGGGCCTGGTGATAGGGCTTGGCGCCCTTGAAGCCCGGCAGGAAGGAATGATGGATGTTGATGCAGCGGCCGGACAGTTCGGCCGACATCTCGTCGGACAGCACCTGCATGTAGCGGGCGAGCACGGTCGTCTCGGCCGCGGTCGCGGCGATCAGGTCGAGGATCTGCGCTTCCTGCCGCCGCTTGGTCTCTTTGGTGACCGGCAGGTAGTGGAATGGGATGCCGTCGAAATCGAGGTGGGGATAGGTCTCGCGCGGGTGGTTCGAGACGATCCCGACGATATCCATCGGGATCTCGCCGATCCGCCAGCGGTACAGCAGGTCGGCCAGGCAATGGTCGAATTTGGAGACCAGCAGCATGACGCGCCGCCGCTCGTCGCGGGCGCGGATCCGCCAGCTCAGCGCGAAGTGCCGTGCCACCGTCGCGAACCCGTCGCGCACCGCATCGATCGTCTGGGCGGCCTCGTCGGCGCGGTTGAAGCGGATGCGCGCGAAGAACTTGCCGCTGTCGGTATCGTCGTACTGCTGGGCCTCCAGGATGTTGCAGCCCTGGTCGAACAGGTAGCCGGAGACGCCGGAGACGATGCCCGGCCGGTTGGCGCTGGA